>JBOGEK010000254.1:0-2682 GCA_050743645.1 Acidothermaceae bacterium | reverse complement strand
CCGCAAGCGCGGTTCGGGTCGACGCCCGTTCGGCCAGGCCTGGCATCTTCGAGGTTAGGCTTCCGGCCTCTCGCAGTACCGCCTCGTCGCTGGCGCTCAATGATGCGGCCGGGTCAGCTGATTGAGCAGGCGTCTGCTGCGCGAGTTGCTCCAGGGCGTCGAGCGTTGCCTCTCGACTAACCCGGAAACGCGCGCTAATGGAGCGCAGCCGTTCGGCGCTGCGCAGATCAAAGGCGATTTCGTCGGCGCCTGACGCTGAGCCAGATTCAGGGCGACCTTCGGCCGCACCGAGAAGGTCACTCGCACGTAGAACGAGGTACTCCTCGCCGTTGTAGGTCACCTCGGTACCGCCGTACTTCGACCACGACGCATCGTCGGATCGGACGTCGGCCGACGCGGGCTCGGCAACCGGTGCTGTGACGTGACCCCGCTTCGCGGAAACACTGCCCACCGTGGTGCCTCCTATCGAGTCCTATCGACAATAGCTCACGCTAGCGCACCTTGTCGATTAGTCCGTCGATTGGCCTTTCAGGCGGCGCCGATGACCGCGAGGTCCAGCCGGGACACGGGACGGACCGGAAGGGCAGGTGCCCGGGCTATACGTGCGGCAGGTGCTCCGGCTCGGCCAACGCCTGCTTCACGGCCTGGTTCATCTGGAGTTTGCGCAGCCCGGAGTGCCGCGCCACCCACAGTGCCACAGCCGCGAATACGCCATCGCCGACGGTGGCCACCAACCGCGACACGACGGCAATCACGAGCGCCGGACCTCGATCGAGCACTGGGCTCAAGACAGCGACGAGAACCGCCTCGCGCACAATCGCACCCGCCGGCACGAAAATGGCGACGAATCCCGCCGCGAACGCTAACGCCGTCCCGCCCAATGCCAGAGCCAACGCGCGCCCACTCGGTGCATGCAGGACGACGGCAAGCACGTAAACCTGCATGCCCACGCACAAGAAGCTGACGGTGTACCAGCCCAAAGCTCGCACGACGCCGTGCCAAGTGAACTCGTGATCGGGCGGCTCACGACGCAAAATCTTCAGCAGCAGGTGGGTGAGCTTGTCGACCATGCTCGGCATCAGACCGACGACGAGCACCGGCAACAGCAGCCAGGCCCACCAGTAATGCACTGATTTACCGGGCGCCGAAAACGGCAACGTCAAAGCGGCGATCCCGAGTGCGGCCGCCAGCGAAACGCCCATGGCCACAACGCTTACCGCGACCGTGCGGCGCGGCGGGATTTCGTGGTCTCGACCGAGGTCGGCCTGTGCAACGACGGTCCACACCGAGCCGGGCAGATATTTGCCTAGCTGGCCAACAAAAAAGACCCGCATTGCGACCGGCAGCGACAGCGGTGACCCGATATCGCGTAGCAGCGTTCGCCAGCCGAGCATCGAGGTGAAGATGTTGCCGAAGCCGAAGATGATCGCGACGATGATGTCGAGCGGCGAGAGCTTGTCGAGGCTGCCCTGCACCTGGTTCCACCGGCTGTGCAGCGCGATGACAAACACCGCAATGACGATGGCAAAGAACGCGATCCGAGCTAGTAGCCGTTGTCGCGCAGAAAATTTTGTCCGGCTCAACGGCTCGCCCGCGTGCCCGCCGCAGGGACGCCGGCCAGTGCCGCACCGAGGATCTCGATGTATCCGTTCCAGCTCGATTCGACGTCGACCGGCGGCACGCCGGCACGAAGCCGCTGCGGCATTCCGGTTGTGTAGAAGCGATTCAGGGCCGCCGCGAGATCGTCGACATCGTCGGGCGCGGCCAGCACGCCGTCGATGCCGTCGTGTACTTGGGCGGTCAGGGTGCCCGATCGAGTGGCAATGACGGGCACTCCCATTGCCCGGGCGAGCAGCACGTTTTGCGATGCAGTGCCTGACCGGTAAGGCAAAACCAGGGCGTCGACGTCGCTGAAAAGCTCCGGAATATCAGCACCGGCAACGTATCCGGGCCGCAAGCTGACCCGATCGACTAACCCAAGACTGACCAACTGACCACGCAACTCAGCGGCGCCCGACCAGATATCGCCCGCCACGACCAACTTGATTCGCGGTACTTGCGCCAACGCCTTCAGCAAGACGTCGAGGCCTTTGTAAGGCCTTACGGTGCCGAAGAAAAGCAGCCGCTCGAAAGGTTCGGCGTCGACATCGACGGCCCGTCGCGCGACCGGAGCCACCGGCAGATGCGGAGCAATCTCAGCGACCACGATCTGCGCCCGATCACCGGCCAGCGGTTTCGCCAGCGCCGCCAACTCATCGGAGTGCACCAAAACGGCGTCAGACCGTGAAAACAACGCACGCACGAAGGTCGAGTCTCCGCGATGCCGTTCGTGCGGCAACACGTTGTGGGCAACCACGATCACCCGAGGACCGAGCCCGGCGCGGCGCCGTCGCCGTAGCGCGGTGAGCAACGTGAGATACGCCGGCACCTGAACCGTGGCCGCGTGTACGAGCAGCACGGCGTCGAACCCACGAAGCCGGACGCCGGTGCGCCACCAGCTCAGCTGGTTGTACCAGGCAAGCCGCCTACTGGTGTTCGGAAAAACGCGCACTTCGGGTTGGCCGCCGGGCACCCGCAACGTTCCGGGATGAAGGAAAGCCGGGTATTGCGCCGACCACGACACGATCTCGACGACGTGTCCGGCGGCGGCGAGCTGATGGGCCAGCTCGGTGCTGTGATGGA
>JBOGEK010000253.1:0-4436 GCA_050743645.1 Acidothermaceae bacterium | reverse complement strand
GGTGGTGGCAGGTGTTGGGTTCGAACCAACGTAGGCTGAGCCGACGGTTTTACAGACCGCTCCCTTTGGCCACTCGGGCAACCTGCCGTTGCCGTCCCTGCTGGACGGCCGGTGTGCGGACGCCAGGGTGAGACAGCGGGAGACAGGATAACCCAGGAGGTTGTGGTGGCTGACTCGTCCTTCGACATCGTGAGCAAGGTCGATCGTCAGGAGGTCGACAACGCCCTGAACCAGGCCGCCAAAGAGGTGTCGCAACGCTACGACTTCAAAGACGTCGGGGCGTCGATCGCGTGGTCGGGGGAGGCGGGCATCGAGATCAAGGCCAACAGCGCCGAGCGGGCCAAGGCCGTGCTCGACGTCTTCCAGGAGAAGCTGATCAAGCGCGGCATCTCGCTGAAGTCCCTCGACGCCGGCGACGCGAAGGCCTCGGGCAAGGAGTTCCGGCTTTCGTCGTCCGTCAAAGAAGGCATCAGCCAAGACGACGCGAAGAAGATCGCGAAGATCATTCGCGACGAGGGACCGAAGGGTGTGCAGGCCCAGATCCAGGGCGACCAGTTGCGCGTGTCGAGCAAGAAGAAGGACGACTTGCAAGAGGTCATGACCTTGCTTAAGGGCAAGGACATCGACGTCGCGTTGCAGTTCACGAATTACCGCTGAGGCGCCTCGATGCTGGTCGGGCTGTTGCTGGCGTTCGGGGCCGCGCTCACGACCGGCGTCGCGTCCGTGCTGCAGGCGTTGGCCGCCCGCCGGGCTCGCCGCGGCGAGATCAGCCGGCTGGTGCTGTCGCCGCTCTATCTCGCCGGCACCGGGCTCGACCTGCTCGGATTCTTGTGCATCGTCGCGGCGCTGCACTGGTTGCCGCTGTTCCTGGTGCAGTGCGCCGCGGCCTCTAGCGTCGGGGTCACAGCTCTGGTCGGACGACGGGTGCTTCGCACCACGATCCACCGTCAAGATCTCGTCGCCTTGGCCGGCCTCGGGGCCGGTCTGGTGCTGCTCGCCCTCGGAGCCGAACCCGAGGCCGCGACCGCCATTGGCAACTCGTCGCAGTGGTGGCTCGTGATCGCGGCGGCACCGGTGATCGTGGTCGGCGTTCTGCTCAGCCGGTTGTCGAGCACCCACGCGGGCGGCGCGCTCGCGACGGTGGCCGGGTTGGCCTTCGCGGGCACGAGCGTCGCGTCGCGCATGCTCTCGGACGCGCGCTCGATCGGCGACGTGCTTCGCTCCCCGGCCACCTATTCGCTAGTGATTTTCGGCATCGGCGGCATGGTGTTTTTTGCGGCGTCCTTGCAACGCACCCCCGTCACGCTCGCGACTGCCGCACTCTTCGGGGTCGAGACGCTGGCCGCGTCTGCCGTCGGACTATTGGTGCTGGGCGACGCGACACGGCATGGCTTCGAAGTGCCGACGGCCGTGGGTTTCGTGATCACGCTCGGATCGGCATTGGCGTTGGCGCTGAGTGATACCGGAACCGATGTGGCGGCGACCAGGGAAACCCGACCGGCAATCGCGCAGACGTCGATCCGCCGAGTTTTGTGACAAGCCGTAACATAGAACGGTGCGCGTCGCGGGCTGAAAGCAGCCAGTAGGAGGTACGACCCCCGGTGTCAGGCAAGCAGGTCCAGCAGGTCGATCGTGTCATCATCCGGCTCGCTGGCGACTCCGGTGACGGCATGCAGTTGACGGGCGACCGGTTCACGTCAGAAACCGCAGCGTTCGGTAACGACGTCTCGACGTTGCCGAACTTCCCGGCCGAAATCCGGGCGCCGGTCGGCACGCTCCCGGGTGTCTCGTCGTTCCAGCTGCATTTTGCCGATCACGACATCATGACGCCGGGCGATGCTCCGAACGTGTTGGTGGCGATGAACCCGGCGGCGTTGAAGGCGAACATCGCCGATGTGCCTCTCGGGGCCGACATCATTGCGAACTCCGACGAGTTCACTACCCGGGCCTGCCAGCGCATCGGGTACACCGGCAACCCGCTCGACGACGGCACCCTCACCGACTACCGCGTCTCGGCGGTACCGCTGACGTCGATGACCGTCGAGGCGTTGAAGGATTTCGACCTGTCGAAGAAAGAGGCCGAACGCGCGAAGAACATGTTCGCGCTCGGTCTGCTGTCGTGGATGTACAACCGGCCGACCGAATCGACGCTGGAGTTCTTGGAGAAGAAGTTCGCCAAGTTGCCCGAGATCGCGAAGGCGAACATCGCTGCGTTTCAGGCGGGCTACCACTTCGGCGAGACGACCGAGGTTTTCTCGGTGTCGTACGAGGTCAAGCCGGCGCCGATGCGGCCGGGCAAATACCGCAATATCTCGGGTAACTTGGCGCTGGCCTACGGGTTGATCGCCGCATCGCAGACGACCGGCCTGCCGCTGTTCTTGGGTTCATACCCGATCACCCCCGCGTCTGATGTGCTGCATGAGTTGAGCAAGCACAAGGCGTTCGGGGTGCGCACCTTCCAGGCCGAAGACGAGATCGCAGGTGTCGCGGCGGCCTTGGGAGCCTCGTTCGGTGGTGCGCTAGGCGTCACCACCACGTCAGGCCCGGGCGTGGCGTTGAAGAGCGAGGCGATCGGCCTCGGGGTGATGCTCGAGTTGCCACTGCTGATCTGCGACATCCAGCGCGGTGGCCCCTCGACCGGGTTGCCGACGAAGACCGAGCAGGCCGACCTTTTGCAGGCTATGTTCGGCCGCAACGGCGAAGCCCCGGTGGCCATCGTGGCGCCCCGCTCGCCGTCCGATTGTTTCGATGCCGCGATCGAGGCGGCACGGATCGCGACGAAGTACCGCACGCCTGTCTTCCTTTTGTCCGATGGATATCTGGCCAATGGGTCAGAACCTTGGTTGCTGCCTGACGTCGCGGTGCTGCCCGACCACAGTGTCGAGTTCGCGTCGGCGTCCAACCACGAGACCGCCAACGGCGAAGGCGAATTTTGGCCTTACGTGCGCGACGAGCAGACACTCGCGCGGGCCTGGGCAGTGCCGGGCACGCCCGGGCTTGAGCACCGCGTCGGTGGTCTTGAGAAGGCCAACGGCTCGGGCGCTATCTCTTACGACCCAGCAAATCACGACCTGATGGTGCGGCTGCGCCAGGCGAAGATCGACGGTATTGCACGCGACATCGCCGAACTCGAGGTCGACGACCCGTCGGGCGACGCTGAGGTTCTGGTGCTCGGCTGGGGTTCGACGTACGGCCCGATCGGTGCGGCCTGCCGACGGGTGCGGGCCCGCGGATTGCAGGTGGCGCAAGCACATTTGCGGCACCTCAACCCGTTCCCGGCGAACACCGGCGAGGTCTTGGCTCGGTATTCGAAGGTGCTGATCCCTGAGATGAACCTCGGGCAGCTTGCGATGCTGGTGCGGGCCAAGTTTCTCATCGACGCCGTGTCGTACGACAAGGTCGCCGGAATGCCGTTCAAGGCAGCCGAACTGGCAGAAGTCATTGCCGCCACCATTGAAGGCGTGAGCGAAGCGTGAGCACCGACCTCGAAAACCCCGCGACCAACGGCCACCGCCACAGCTTCGATCTGGTGCCCACCACCGACGTCGCTCAGTCGGCGAAGGAATTCAAGTCAGACCAAGAGGTGCGCTGGTGCCCCGGCTGCGGTGACTACGCCATTTTGGCTGCGGTACAAGGGTTCTTGCCCGAGCTTGGATTGAAGCGCGAGAACGTGGTGTTCATCTCGGGCATCGGCTGCTCGTCACGCTTCCCGTACTACCTCAACACCTACGGCATGCACTCGATCCACGGCCGCGCACCGGCAATCGCCACCGGTTTGGCGACGTCACGGCCCGACCTCGCGGTGTTCGTGGTCACGGGTGACGGTGACGCGCTATCGATCGGCGGTAACCACCTGATTCACGCGCTGCGACGCAACATCAACCTCACGATCCTGTTGTTCAACAACCGCATTTACGGGTTGACGAAGGGGCAGTACTCGCCCACCTCAGAGGTCGGCAAGATTACGAAGTCGACGCCGATGGGCTCGCTCGACCACCCGTTCAACCCGATCTCGTTAGCGCTGGGCGCCGAGGCGAGTTTCGTCGCGCGCACGATCGACTCCGACCGCAAGCACCTCACCTCGGTCCGGCGGGCGGCCGCGGCCCACGAGGGCAGCTCGTTCGTGGAGATCTACCAGAACTGCAACATCTTCAACGACGAGGCCTTCGAGGTGCTGAAGGCGCCGGAGACCCGCGACGACTACCTCGTGCGGCTCGAACACGGGCAACCGATCACGTTCGGTGCCGGCCTTCCTGAGGCGGGACACGGCATCCGGCGCGGGGCGAACGGTTCGTTGGAGGTTTGCGACGTGCGTGATCCGGGCGTGCTGGTCCACGACGCCCACGCCGACGACCCGTCGGTCGCCTTCGCGTTGTCGCGGCTCGCCGGTCGCGATCTGTCGACAACGCCGATCGGTGTCTTCCGCGACGTCGAAC
>JBOGEK010000252.1:0-17628 GCA_050743645.1 Acidothermaceae bacterium | reverse complement strand
GTAGATAGCCGTGCCATACGTGGTAGGTCGACTCCCGCAGCGGGACGCGCGTCTCGACGCCGTCGTCGTCGAACAGGCACACGTCGACGGCCTCGGCTGATCCGGAGAACACCGCGAAGTTGGTGCCGCCGTCGTCGGGGGTCGCGCCGAGCGGGCGCCAACTGCCTGGCCAGATCTCCACCGCACCATCCTGCCTGGTCGAAGCCGCTGACGTTACCAACCAGGCGGCGAATGTCGCGGTTCATGCCGGACGGCGGCCGCCGGGCGAGATAGCGTGCGAGCAATACATCGTGCAGCGGGAGGCTTTTGATGACTGCGGCGGGCGAGGCGGGATCACCCGAACGGTTCGTGCGGCTCGACGTCGAAGATGGCGTCGCCACCTTGCGGTTGGATCGACCACCCGTCAACGCCATGAACGCATTGATGCAGGACCAGTTGCGTGCCGTTGCGATCGAGGCGGCGGAGCGTGACGACGTCCGCGCTGTGGTCATCTACGGTGGCGATCGGTCATTTGCGGCGGGTGCCGACGTCAAGGAAATGGCGGCGATGTCGCACGCGGACATGCAGGCAAGGGTAGGGCCGTTACAAGCTGCCTTCAGTGCGGTTGCTGCTATCCCGAAGCCGGTCGTAGCAGCGATCACCGGATATGCGCTCGGTGGCGGCTGCGAGCTTGCGCTGGCCGCCGACATTCGGATCTGTGCCGAGAACGCGAAGATCGGGCAGCCGGAAATCCTGCTCGGGGTGATACCCGGCGCTGGAGGCACGCAGCGACTGGCCCGGCTTGTCGGCGCGTCGCGGGCGAAGGAACTCATCTTCACCGGCCGCACGCTCGACGCGTACGACGCATTGCGGATCGGCCTGGTGAACAAGGTGGTACCCGCCGATGAGTTGTTGGCGGCCGCCGTCGCATGGGCTGCACAGTTCGCAGCCGGGCCGGCGAGGGCGCTGGCGGCCGCGAAGCTCGCTGTCGACAGCGGTCTCGATGCGTCGCTCGACGATGGCTTGGCTGTCGAGCGTCAACTCTTTGCCGACCTGTTCGCTACCGACGACCGCGAAATCGGCATGCGGTCGTTCGTCGAGTCAGGACCCGGCCGGGCGCAGTTCTTGGGCAGGTAGGCCGGCAGGCCGAGGTGCAAGCAGGGCGTTCGCCTCGCTAACCGCGTTCGAGCGCGGTGCCGAGCAGCCCGATCGGGGGAGCGCCGAGATCGAACATCGCGGCGTGAAAACGGCCGTGCGAGTAACCGCCGTTCCAGCGGGCGCGTGCCTGTTGGTGCAGGTCGCGGATCGCCAGCTTTCCCCAGGTGTAGCGGCCATACGTAGGGTCGAAAGTTGCGCGCCGAGCTTCTGAAAGTGCCGCTGGGCCGGTCAAAAACGCGTCGTTTTCGAAACGCGCCGCGGCGGCTTCGACTGTCATCGCGCCGGTGTGAATGCCGATCGCGCACGCAAGTCGAGTGACCCGCACGAGTGCCTCGATGGCCACTCCGACCGCGAATCGCGGATCGTCGCTGCGAAAGCCGAGTTCGAGGCACAGCTCTTCGATGTAATGCGCCCAACCTTCGACGAATGCAGGCGAGGCAAGGATTCTTCGAACGGACGACGGAGCGTGTCGCAGCGCGCGGCTGTGCGCGAAATGGCCGGGGGAGACCTCGTGCAAGGTGATGGCAGGCAGCGTGGAGCGACTGAAAACCTGCAGCCAGGCCTCGATTTCTGGCGCCGGCCAACTCGGATCGGGCGGGGTTACCCAGTAGAACGACGGAGCGTCGGGCTCGGCGGGTGCGGCCCATGCCATCATCGCCATCGCCCATCGGCGTGACTCCGGCGCAGGCGCGACGATGCATTCGCCATCGGTGTAGGGCACCAGCTCGTGCTCGCGGGTGAACTCGAGCACTTCAGCAACCTGTGCCTGGGCCTCGGCGACCACGCCGTCGGCGTCGGGATGGTCGGAGACGAGGTGCGTGACGACCGACCGTGGATCGGCGTCCGGATCGATCCGCGCGCACGCTGCGCGCAGGAGCTGCATCAGTCGATCGCACTCGCCGTCAGCCTGCTCAGCAAGCCGGCCGACGTCGACGGTCGTTGCCTCGACGTCACCCATCAACCGGGCAAGCGCAGCTGCGCCCAAGGACGGGTCGGGGGAGCCGTGTTCGGCAGCGTGCTCGACATGCGTCACCAGCTTGGCGTAAGCCGCAGCCGTCGTGGCAGGGACGTCGTCAGCCGCGAGCCCGCCGAGCAATCCACGGAAGGCATCGACCAGCGCGGCCGCGACGGGTGCGCTGACCTGGTCGAGTGATGCGATCGCCATGTCGACGGCGTCGGGCCACAACGCCAGGTGCGCCTGCTTTGCAGCGTGGCGTTCGGCCACCGGTGCGTACGCGCGGTCGTAGCAAGAGACGTCGAAGTTGCCCAGATGGACGCTCGGCAGCCGCCGATGCAGCTCGAGTTCGCCGTAGGCGAGCCGTGCATAGTTCTCGAACGCCGACAGGTGGGCTTCGTCATGGGCGTCGTCGAGCGGCGCGCCGCCGAGGCGCGCGAGATCGGCTCGAACGCCGTCGGGTGAGAGATCTTGCAGCTTTCCGTCGTACTCATGCAGACCCGCGCTCTCGCGGACGTCACCGACGAACATGTCACACACGGCACGCAGGCGGGGTTCCATGACGTCACGCTATCGCGGGTAGAGTCCCGCTCATGAGAATTGTGGCCTGCGTCAAGCAAGTGCCCGATACGTGGTCGGAGAAGCGGCTCGATCCCGCAGACCAGACCCTCGATCGGGCAGCAGCTGACGGCGTTATCGACGAACTCGATACCTACGCCGTCGAAGAAGCCTTGCGTTTGAAGGAATCTCACGAGGGAAGCACGGTCGTCGTGCTGGGCATGGGCCCAGCACCTGCGGCCGAGTCGCTACGGAAAGCGCTGACGATGGGCGCCGACGAAGCTGTGCATGTCGTCGACGACGCGTTGCACGGTAGCGATGCGCTCGCGACGTCATTGGTTTTGGCAAAGGCGATCGAGCACGTCGGCTACGACTTGGTTGTGCTCGGGTCCGAGTCGACTGATGCGCGCATGGGCGTGATGGCTGCGATGCTCGCCGAACGGTTAGGTGTGCCGCAGGCATCGCTTGCATCGAAGGTCGAGGTTGACGGTTCGACGTTGCGAGTACAGCGCACCACGGCGAGCGGGCAGGCTTCAATCGAGGCGACGTTGCCGGCTGTGGTTAGCGTGCTTGAAAAGATCAATGAGCCGAGATACCCGTCGTTCAAGGGAATTATGGCGGCCAAGAGCAAACCGACGTCGACGCTGTCGCTGGCCGACCTCGGTATCGACCCGGCGTCGGTCGGGTTAGCGGCCGCAGCCAGCGAGGTCATCGACTCGATGCAACGCCCGCCACGCGGCGAACGCACGATCGTCACAGACGACGGCGATGGCGGCACGCGGATCGCCGAATTCCTTGCCACCCAGAAACTCTTGTAGAGACAGGCTTTCATCATGGCTGAAGTTCTCGTTCTCGCCGACGTGGTCGATGGTGCCGTCGGCAAACCAACTTTCGAGTTGCTCACGCTCGCGAGCCGCCTCGGTTCGCCAGTAGCGGTGGTGGCGGGCAGCGCGTCGTCCGATGTCGTCGAAAAGCTCGGCAGCTACGGTGCTTCTACGGTGCTCACGTCGGACGACGAAGTGCTCACCTCCGTCAGCGCGGGCGTTGTTTCGCTGCTCGAATCGGTTATTGCGGCTCGGGCGCCGATCGCCGTGCTACTCGCTTCGACGGCCGAAGGCAAGGAGATCGCGGGGCGGCTCGGCGTCCGTCTCGATGCTGGAGTGCTGACAGATGCCGTCGACGTCGTCGCCGGCGATGGCGGTGTCGTGGTCGAGCAGTCGGTCTTCGGAGGCTCAACCGTTGTGCACGCGCAGGCAACCCGGGGCGTGCCGATCATCACGGTGCGGTCGAACAGCGTCACCCCTGTCGAGTCGCCGGTTTCGCCTGCCGTTGAAGCGGTTTCGGTGGCTGCCGAGGGTCAGCATGCGAGGGTGACCTCTCGTGCGGCCGCCACGGTCGGTGGTCGTCCTGGGCTGACCGAGGCGTCCGTTGTCGTTGCCGGCGGTCGTGGTGTCGGAGCGGCCGAGAAGTTCGCGCTGATCGAGGAGCTTGCCGACGTGTTGTCAGCCGCGGTTGGCGCGTCACGGGCAGCGACCGACGCCGGTTGGTATCCGCACGCTGCGCAGGTCGGACAGACCGGTGTGACCGTTGCGCCGCAGCTGTACATCGCGTGCGGCATTTCGGGCGCGATCCAACACCGCGCGGGCATGCAGACCGCGAAGACGATCGTTGCGATCAACAAGGACGCCGAGGCGCCGATCTTCGAGCTGGCCGATTTCGGAGTGGTCGGCGACCTCCACGTGGTCGTGCCCCAGCTGATCGAGGAGATCCGCAAGCGCAAGGGGTAGTCGCGAACAGCGCGGAGCAGGGCCCGCCTTGGTCGCTGCTACACGCGGGCGAGTTCTTTTCGCACCGCTTCGGCGAAGTCGTCGACGTCTTGCTCGGTCGTGTCGAACGCGCACATCCAGCGCACCTCACCGGTGTGCTCGTTCCACACGTAGAAGTGAAACTGTTCCTGCAGGCGCGCCGTCACTTCACGGGGCAGCACCGCAAATACCGCGTTCACCTCGACGGCGCGGGTGATCTGCAATCCGGGTACGTCTCGCAGCGCGCCGGCAAGTCGAGCCGCCATCGCGTTCGAGTGCCGAGCGCTCTGCAGCCACACGCCGCCGCCGAGCAACGCCTCGAACTGTGCGCCGACGAACCTCATCTTCGACGCCAACTGCATCGCGGCTTTGCGCAAGAACTCGATGCCGCGGACGGCATCAGGGTTCAACACGACGATGGCCTCGCCGAACATCATGCCGTTCTTCGTGCCGCCAAAGCTCACTACGTCGACCCCGGCGTCGGTGGTGAAATCCCGAAGCGGGACGTCGAGAGCAGCCGCAGCATTCGCGATGCGGGCACCGTCGAGATGCACGAACATTCCGCGCTGATGTGCATGCGCGGCCACTGCTGCGATTTCGGCAGGCGAATACAGCGTTCCGAGCTCGGTGCTTTGGGTGATCGAGACGACGCGCGGTTGGGCGCGATGCTCATCACCCCAACCCCAGGCTTGTCGGTCGATCAGCTGCGGCGTCAGCTTTCCGTCGGGCGTCGGGACGGTGAGCAGTTTCAGCCCCGCAATCTTTTCGGGCGCGCCGCATTCGTCGGTGTTGATGTGAGCAGTCTCGGCGCAGATGACGGCGTCCCACCGCTGCGTCATCGACTGCAGCGACACGACATTCGCGCCGGTACCGTTGAACACGAACAAGACGCGGGCCTGCTCGCCGAAATGCGCCTTGAACACCTCGGTCGCGGCGGCGGTGTAGGGGTCGGCGCCGTAGCTGGTGACATGGCCACCGTTGGCGACCGCAAGCGCGGAGAGGATCTCGGGATGCACACCTGCGTAGTTGTCGCTGGCGAATCCGCGCTCGCCGACGTCGTGATGGCGGCGCGGATCGGCGTGGTCGCCAGGGCCGGAGCCGCGGGGATCGCCCCTCAATCCGTCAACCACAAGCGTTCTCCGTTCACTTCGTCGGCGGGGCGGTCCCACAATTCCACAATTTCGCTCGCCAGGTCGGTGACATCGGTGAAACCCGAAAACTTCGCCTCGGGCTTGGCCTCACGCATCGCCGTTGTCACCAAAGCTTTCACGACGACGATGGACGCCGCCGCCGTCCCCGATTCGCGGAACGAATCGGCGACCGCGAGGGTCCATGCCTCGGCTGCTGCTTTTGCGGCCGCGTAAGCGGCGTTGTTTGCGGTCGGCTTCGAGGCCGCGAGGGCAGACACCAGCACGAATCGTCCGGCCGGCGCGGCAATGAGCGCGTCGTGAAACGCCCGCGTGGTGTGCTGAACGGTGCGAATCAGCAAATCGGCGAGCCAGTCCCAGTCGGCGAGGTCCGCCTCGATAATGCCCTTTCCGCCACGCCATCCGCCGACGAGATGGACGACGCCATCGACGCGGCCGAACTTCTCCTGCACCGATTCGGCCCAGGTTCGCACTGCCGATTCGTCGAGCAGGTCGACCACGAAGCCGTGCGCGGTGCCGCCCGCAGCGGCGACGTCGGCGCTCAGCAGGTCGAGCCGTTCGGCGTCGCGATCGACCATCACCACGCTCGCGCCCGCGGCCGCGAGCAGCCGCACGACCGGCGGTCCCGCCGAGCCACCGGCCCCGGCGACGACAACCACAGCGTCGCGGAGGTGGGCGCTAGTCCCCGCGCTAAGGCCTTCGCGCACGTTGCCACTTAGGTTTTCGCTCAACCCCGGATTCCTTTCGTCGACGCGATGACATCGGCAAGCTTTCGGCGCAACGCCTCGAAGAAAACGTTCAACGGAAACTCGTCGGGCAGCACGAGGTTGACGAGTTCTTTCGGCGGACCGTCGAGCGGCAGGGCCTGCGCGCCATGCGCCCATACCGACATCGGGTTCGGAGCGACGAAGCGCGACATCAGTTCGTGTGCGGCGAGCCAGTGCCCGACTCGCGAGCGGTCGATGCTCTCGCGGTACAGCGTTTCGACCTCGTCGCCGAGGCCGATCACGCCAGCTGCGAGCTTGTCCCATTCGATCGACAGGGTGTTGTCAGTCCAGTGCAGCACGCCGTTCTTGTGCAGGTAGGCAAACAAAAGTTGGCCGCCGAGCCCGTCGTAGTTACGCACCCGCTCGCCGGTGATGGGAAACCGCAACATGCGATCGAACAGGACGGCGTACTGCACGTACTCGGCGTATGGCGTGATGTGCCCAGCCTCGAGTTGCACGGCCTGGCGGAACGCCTGCAGGTCGCAACGCAACTCTTCGAGCGCGTACATCCAGTACGGCATCCGCTGCTTAATCATGAACGGATCGAACGGCAGATCGCCGTGGCTGTGCGTGCGGTCGTGAATCAAGTCCCACAACACGAACGTGTTCTGTGCCAGCCGCTGATTCTCGATCAGCCGAGCGGCGGCCGGAGGCAACGACATCTTCAACGTGCTCGCGGCCGCCGTCGTCACCGTGCGGAATCGCGCGGCCTCGCGGTCACAGAAAATCGCACCCCACGAGAACTTCGGGATCTCACGCACGGCAATCGTCTCGGGAAACAGCACCGCCGAGTTCGTGTCGTAACCTTCGGTGAAATCGACGAACGCTATCGGTACGAACATCGGATTGTCGTAACGCGAAGCCTCCAGATCGGCAAGCCAGGCCGGCCACACGACGCGGACGACGACGGCTTCGAGGTTGCGATTCGGGTTGCCGTTTTGCGTGTACATCGGGAAAACGACAAGATGCTCGCGCCCGTCGACCCGCTGCTGCTCCGGGTGAAACGCCATTAGCGAGTCGAGAAAGTCGGGCACGCCGAACCCGCTGTCGCGCCAGCGCTGCAGATCGACGACAAGCGCATCGAGGTAGTCGGCGTCGTGTTCGAACCGCGGCCGCAACTGCCGAATCGCCGAAACGCAATCGTCGATGACGGCCGACACGACGTCGGTCTCCGATGCGATCGAACCGTCCTTGTCTTGCAGCGGACGGATCGTCGAAACCGCGGCCTTCAACGAAGCCCACGCGGCGTCACTTTCCACCCAGTTGGATTCGCCCGTACCTGTCGCCGAATACCTTGAACCCGACGCCGCCCAGGTGATGACGTTGGCCCACAGCATCTCGTGTTGGTAGTCGCCGATCGAGTCGTCACCGAACAGGTCGGAGTCGGCGAATACAGCCACGCGGCCGCGCTCAACCTGCAAGGCAACCGCGAGCGGTTCGCTTGCAGGATCCGCGTCGGACGACGTGGCCGCGAGCACTTCGGCGTCCGGGTTCGAAACCCGCAAGACACCGGCGCGATAGAAGCAAGCCTGATCGACGCGGGCGAGCAGGTCGACGGGTCGGCGACTTCGAAGCAGGTCTGCGCGGATCCAGGCCGCGACACCGAGATGGTTCTGCACAGTGTCTTGCACAGTAAGGTTCAGCGGGCGCACGCCGAATCGGTCGAGCAGGTCGACCACGTTGTTGCCGTACTTGTCTTGTTCGCATTCGGCGAGGACGACGAGGCCGCCGCCGCCGCGCACGAATTCTTCGATCGCGTCGAGTTCTTCGGCTGACAGCTTTGGTGAGCCGGTATCGGTGACGCGTTCCCATGTTCCGTCAGATGGGTGCGCCAGCACGACGGCGTCGCGGCCGCGAAGTGCGTTGGTGGTGAGCGGGCCAGCGACATGTGGCTCAACGGTCATGCCGTGCTCGCGCAGGATCTCGGCCGCCCGAAGGTATCCCGCGTCGCCCGGATTTCGCGGGTTCATCGACGCGACGACATCGGCTCTGATGCTCCAGGCCTCGTTGTGCGACTCGTCGAACAGCACGCTGGCAAACGGCCGCTGCTCGCGGCACTGGTTCACCACACCGGCTTGATTGACACCGTCTTGATTCGCGCCGGCTCCGTTGACAGGGGATCGATTCACTGCGTGCTCCAGACTCATGCCGATCGGGCACTGGTGCCTACGGGTGCTCGCGTGTCCGGCAGCGCCGATGTCACGGTCGCTGACCTCGCTGTCGTACACGCCGGGACGGCCGTCAGCACTGCCGGGTGGGCGTGTGTTCGGCGTCCTATCTTGATCCTCGCACCGTCGTCGATCCGCTGCCATCGGGCCACCGGTTCGGGGGCCCGTCAAGGCACGCCGGACGGGTCAGAAACGTGGCGCGGGCGCAGCAGCCTGCGGCGCGTCGACCGGGATAGCCGCGCGTTGCCAGATGTCGCGCAACGCCCACGGCATGATCAGCAAAACGTAGATCCCGGCACCGATCAGGCCGATGCCGACGCTGGCAGCCATCGCGAGCAGTGGCAGCGGAACGAGGAGCAGCAACGTGGCCACCACTCGACCGACCGGTCCGAACGTTCCCGACGACTTCTTCCAGCGGGAGTAAGTCATCAGCGCGGTCGCATCGAGTTGGCTGCCCGCGACGATCGGGCGAGTGATCGGAGCGGCGCCGAATCCCCCGGGCGCGGGCGGTGCCGACGAGAAGGACGCCGACGGCGAGAAGGACGCCGACGGCGAGAAGGAGGGTGACGAGGAGAACGACGGGGACGGCGAGAAAGGCGCCGACGGTGCGGTCGACTGACCAGGGCCCCGATGCGGGCAGGCTCCACACCGGGGTGCCCCGCTCGACTGGGTCACACCGCACGCGCAGAACGGCTCGGAACTCACGTGGAGGTCATCGGCAGCGCGAAGGCCTGCGTTGAGCGCCGTCCAACCGCCGTTCGCCGCGCGGCCGTACGCGAGGGTTACGCTGGAGCGCGATGTCTGCCTCGATCAACCAGGCGAGTGAGCCGATGCCAGCAGAGCCAGCAGAGCCAGCCGAGCCAGCCGAGCCAACCGAGCCAACCGAGCCGTCGAACCGGCCAGGGCCCGCCGAACCGCTAGCGCCGGCTCACCTTCCGGCATACCTCGACCACGCCGCGACCACCCCGATGGTCGCCGAGGCGATCGAGGCGATGACCCGTCAGCTGGCCCGACCTGGCAACGCGTCGTCGCTGCACGCCACCGGGCGCGCCGCCCGCCGGGTGGTCGAGGAGTCGCGCGAGACCGTCGCCCAGGCGCTCGGCGCAAAGCCCAGCGAAGTGATCTTCACGTCGGGTGGCACCGAAGCCGACAACCTGGCCGTCAAGGGCCTGTTCTGGGCGCGAAGGGCGGCCGATCCGCGACGTACGCGCATCTTGGCCAGCGCGGTCGAGCACCATGCCGTCTTCGACTGCGTCGAGTGGCTCGAAGCGCGGGAGGGCGCGCAGGCGGTCTGGCTCGAGGTTGACGACATCGGGCGGGTGCGTCCCGAGACTGTGCGGGCCGCGATCGACGAAGACCCCGAGTCGGTGGCGCTGGTCACGGTGATGTGGGCCAACAACGAGGTCGGCACCGTGCAGCCGGTCGCCGAGATCGCAAAGATCGCCCACGAATACGGCATCCCCGTTCATTCCGATGCCGTGCAGGCGGTCGGGCAGTTGCCGGTCGACTTCGGCACGGTCGGAGTCGATGCGCTGAGTGTCACCGGCCACAAGATCGGCGGCCCGATGGGCGTCGGGGCGCTTCTCGTCGTCCGAGATCTTGCTTTGACTCCGGTACTGCACGGCGGTGGCCAAGAGCGCGAGACCCGCTCTGGCACCCTCGACGCTCCCGCGATTGCCGGTTTTGCGGCTGCCGTTCGGGCTGCGGTCGATGCTCAGCCCAGCACGGCGAAGGCCTTGGCGGAGCTTCGTGACGATCTGGTCGAGCGACTGCTGGCGGCCGTTCCCGACGCCGTTTTCAACGGCGATACCGATCGGTCGATCGACGCACGGTTGCCAGGCAACGCTCATTTCTCGTTTCCCGGTTGCGAGGGCGACGCCCTGCTGATGTTGCTCGATGCCCGCGGCGTCGAGTGTTCGACCGGATCCGCTTGCACTGCAGGTGTCGCGCGCCCGAGCCATGTGCTGCTGGCGATGGGCGCTGACGACGATCTCGCGCGCGGCACGTTGCGGTTCTCGCTCGGTCACACCTCGAGTGAGTCGGACGTCGATGCGCTGCTCGACGTCTTGCCCGGTGCGGTCGAACGTGCTCGCCGTGCCGGTGTCGTGTCTGCGGCCTCGAAGCGTTAGGCAATCGATGAAAGTGTTGGCCGCCATGTCGGGCGGTGTCGATTCGGCGGTTGCGGCCGCCCGTGCGGTCGAGGCCGGCCACGACGTCACCGGCGTGCACCTCGCGTTGTCGAAGAACCCGCAGTCGTATCGCAGTGGGGCCCGCGGCTGCTGCACGATCGAGGACGCCCGCGACGCCCGGCGGGCCGCCGATGCGATCGGAATTCCCTTCTACGTATGGGATCTCGCCGAGCGTTTCGACGAGGATGTCGTGCAGGACTTCATCGCCGAATATGCCGCCGGCCGCACGCCGAACCCGTGCCTGCGGTGCAACGAGAAGGTGAAATTCGCGGCGGTGCTCGACAAGGGTTTGGCGCTCGGTTTCGACGCGGTCTGCACCGGCCACTATGCGCAACTCGTCGACGGTCCAGAGGGTCGCGAGCTGCACCGGGCGGTCGACCCGGCCAAAGACCAGTCGTACGTGCTTGGTGTGCTGACCGAGGGTCAGTTGCGGCATGCGATGTTCCCGCTCGGCGATACGCCGAAGGCGCAGGTGCGCCACGAAGCGGCGCACCGGGGGTTGCAGCTCGCCGAAAAGCCCGACAGTCACGACATCTGCTTCATCCCCGACGGCAACACCTCGGGGTTTCTCGCTAAGCAGCTCACCAGCAACAGCACCGACGTCGGCGACATCGTCGACGTCGATGGCAACCGGCTCGGCGGGCACGACGGCGTTTTCGGATTCACGGTCGGCCAGCGGCGCGGCTTGCGAATCGGCACTCCGGCGGCCGACGGGCGACCGCGTTACGTGCTCGACGTGTCGCCGGTAACCCGCAAAGTCACGGTCGGCTCCGCCGAAGAACTCGACGTGCGCGGGCTCACCGCAGCACGGCCACGCTGGTGCGGCAGCGCACCGGTCGGCCCGATCGAATGCGCCGTGCAGGTGCGGGCGCACGGCAAGGCGCTGCCGGCCGTCGTCCGGATCGTCGGCGATGACGACGTTGACGTCGAGTTGCTGGCGCCGGCGCGCGGGGTCGCGCCCGGCCAGGCGGTCGTTGTGTATGACGGAACCCGGGTGGTCGGCTCGGCGACGATTGATCGCACCCGCCGCTAGCCAGCGCCGCGACCGCTTCTGACCTGCCGCCGCGGCCCCGAAGACTTACCGTCGCCACCTCGACATGAAGGGACGCCGGCAGCGGTACGGGGGAGAACCTCTGCCGGCGTCACCTCAAACGATACCTGACGGAATCCTCGCGCGGGGTCGTTGTCGATGGTGAATCAGCACCCTCTCGACACGCCGAAACGCCCTCGATTCGCGCAGATCGGGAC
Source organism: Acidothermaceae bacterium (assembly GCA_050743645.1). GTDB lineage: Bacteria > Actinomycetota > Actinomycetes > Acidothermales > Acidothermaceae > JBOGEK01. The sequence continues at coordinate 5,653 of JBOGEK010000252.1, read as the reverse complement.
TTTCACGTACCGTCGGCGAACGGATCTGTTCAGGTGCGCTGATGTGGCAGGCATGACTTCGTTGTTCAGGCAATTCTTTCGGCTGTTTCGGCATTCCACGTCGAATCCGGTGACCGCGCTGGTCGCGTTCAGTGCGGCGCTCATGCTGTCGTGTGTGGCGTGCGACACGTCGTCATCACACTCGGTCGGTGCAACTCGCCAAACCTCGGCGCCGACTGCGGCGTCCGTGCCGTCGGTGACGCCGGCAACGTCGCCACCGGCGCCGTCGTCCACCGTTTCGGTTGTGGCGTCGCCGTCGTTGTCGCCGCACGCGACCACGACGCCCGGTTCGTCTCAGCGCTCGACTCGCACGCGGCGGGCCAGCGCAACTCCAGCCGCCACCAGTCGACCGCCCACTCATCCGCCGGCCCCGCCCACGTCGTCCGCGGGGCCAGGGTCGGCGCCGGTCTCGTCGCCACCTCCGCTGGCCCCGAGCATGAGCGCGTCACCGGCGAAAGCTGGCTCGGCGTACACGGTGTTCACCAACTCGAACAACACGGTGGTTCGCTGGAACCCGTGCGCGCCCATCCACTACGCGGTCAACGTCGCGGCTGCTAGCGACCCGTCGGGCGCCACTCGCGACGTCCAGGCGGCGATCAGCCGGGTGGCCTCGGCAACCGGGTTGACCTTCGTGTTCGACGGCGAGACCAGCGTTGTCCCTACCAAAGCTTGGTTGGACGCCGGAAACCAGGCCGCTTCCGGCTCGACGGCGCTGGTGATCGCCTGGGCTTCAGCGGGCTCAGGCAGTGGGCAGAGCGACCTTTTCGGCAATGACGCGGACGGCGAAGGTGGCTGGTGGGAGTCAGGGACAAGCGCCGACGGCACGCATTGGGTGTGGCAGATCAAGCGCGGCTTCGTCGTGATCGACCCGTCCGGTGTGCGCGGCTATGCGTCGGGTTTCGGCATCGGTGAGACCCGCGGCGACCTCTTGATGCACGAACTCGGCCACGCCGTCGGCTTAGGGCATGCCGCCGATCAGGACGAAGTGATGTTCCCGGTCATCAGCTCGTCGTCGACTGCGACCTGGGGCGCTGGCGATTTAGCCGGCCTGGCGCGCGTCGGCAAGGCCGCCGGCTGCATTTCCTAGCCGGCTATCCGGCGTGTCGGGTGCCGTCGGTGCTGGTCACTAGGCTCGTGACCATGCCGGAATTCACCCGTTCGCCAGTGGGCGCCGAGTCTTCCAACGGTCCCGAGCCCTCGACGGGCGCCGCGGTGTCGACCGCCGCCGAGCGTCCCTGGGGCGTTGGTGCGGCGACCGGTGTGGGCTCGATGCCAGGCACCGATCCTGACGAAGCGATGCGCGTCGTGGTCGGCGAGCTCGAGGCGTTTCCGCATCTCGTCGAGTTGCCCGCATCTGGTATCGGCGCCGACATGATCGGTCGTGGCGCTGCCCATCTGCTTGAGCTACACACCGAGTTGACGGTGAGTGGCTGGCGATTTGCAGCACACGCTGGTGCCGACGAGCGGCGATCCCGCGCCGCATTGGCGCGCGATCTCGACGTCCTAGAAGAACACGTCCAGGGATTTGCCGGGCCGTTGAAAATCCAATGCGCCGGCCCGTGGAGCATTGCGTCGTCCGTCGAACTTCGCTACGGCGACAAGGCATTGGCCGACGCCGGGGCTGTTCGCGACATTGCGGCGGCACTTGCTGAAGGTTTGGCGGCGGTGGCGGCCGATGTGCAGCGGCGGGTGCCGGGCGCGCATATCGTCGTCCAGGTCGACGAGCCGTCGCTACCGGCTGTGCTGGCAGGGCGGGTGCGAACGGCGAGTGGCTTCGGTGCGTTAGCAGCGGTCGAATTTAGCGACGCCGTCGAGAAATTGCGGCGGGTTGCCGCAGCGGTGAGCGCCGTTGGTGCGACTCCGATCGCGCATTGCTGCGCCGACGGCGTTCCGGTGGGGTTATTTGTCGACGCCGGCATGCATGCGATCGGTCTCGATGCCACGCTGCTCGACGACAACGGCAGCCGTACCGACGACGAGATCGGTGCGGCCATCGAGCATGGGGTCGCTTTCTTCCTGGGGTTGATCGCTTCGACCGATCCTGATCCTGCCGAGAAACCCGTACGGGCACAAGAAATTGCGGCACCTGCGCGCCGGTTGTGGTCGCGACTGGGCTTCGCGCCCGAGAATCTCGCTCGTGACGTCATTGTCACGCCGACCTGCGGTCTCGCGCACGCATCGCATTCGTGGCCGGCGCGGGCCTACCGTTCGTGCACTGAGGTGGCTCGCGTGCTGCTCGAAGAACCAGAAGAGGCGCGGTCCGAAAAGGAGAATCGATGACCTCGACGTCCGGCGATGTGCCCGTCAACAGCGCGCAGCGGCATGCTGAGCTGTCCCAAGAACTCGATGAGCATTCGTATCGCTATCACGTGCTCGATGCACCGATCGTGTCTGACGCCGAATACGACGTGCTCATGCGCGAACTCATAGCGATCGAAGAGGAATATCCACAGCTGCGTACGCCCGACTCGCCTACCCAGAAGGTGGGGAGCCATTATGCGACGCAGTTCACGCCGGTTGAACATCTTGAGCGGTTACTTAGTCTCGACAACGTCTTTTCGCCCGCCGAACTTGCGGCGTGGGCAGCGCGCGTCGAACGAGACGCGGGCGCTGACGTCGAATACCTGTGCGAGCTGAAGGTAGACGGCCTCGCGGTCGACCTCGTCTATGAAAACGGAGTGCTCGTTCGCGGCGCGACCCGTGGCGACGGTCGTACCGGCGAAGACATCACGCCGAACGTGCGCACGATCACCGACATCCCACGCAAGCTCGCCGCGGCAGGCGGCAAAGCGCCTGAGTTGCTCGAGGTGCGAGGAGAGGTCTATTTCCCGGTGGCGAAATTCACCGATCTGAATGCGTCGCTTGTCGAGGCTGGCAAGGCGCCGTTCGCCAACCCCAGCAACGCGGCGGCCGGTTCGCTCCGACAAAAAGACCCGCGGGTGACGGCTAGCCGGCCGTTGCGCATGGTGGTGCACGGGGTCGGCGCGCTGCAGGGTTTCTCGCCGCGCCGGCAATCCGAGGCTTACGCAGCTCTGAAGGCGTGGGGGCTGCCGACGTCCGATCGCGTGAGGGTTTTGTCGACCCTGAAGGAGGTTGACGAGTTCATCGCGCACTACGGTGAACATCGCCATGACGTCGAGCACGAGATCGACGGCGTGGTCGTGAAGGTCGACCAGTTTTCGTTGCAGCGCAGGCTCGGCACGACATCGAAGGCGCCTCGTTGGGCGATTGCGTACAAGTACCCGCCCGAAGAAGTCACCACCAAGCTGCTTGAGATTCGGGTAAATGTCGGGCGCACCGGCCGGGTGACGCCGTTCGGTGTGATGGAGCCGGTCAAGGTTTCGGGATCGACCGTCGAGAACGCGACCCTGCACAACGCCGACGAAATCAAGCGAAAGGGCGTGCTTGTCGGCGACACCGTGGTGTTGCGCAAAGCGGGTGACGTGATTCCCGAAATCGTCGGGCCGGTCGTTGATTTGCGCGATGGCAGCGAGGTCGAGTTCGTCTTCCCGACGAATTGCCCGGCGTGTGGAACGCGGCTGTCGCGGCCCGGCGGCGAGGTCGACGCGCGCTGCCCCAACACACGGTCGTGTCCGGCGCAACTGCGTGAGCGGCTGTTCCATCTGGCGGGCCGCGGGGCATTCGACATCGAGGTACTTGGCTATGAAGCCGCGTCGGCGTTGCTCGATTCCGCGTTGCTCGCCGACGAGGGCGACCTCTTCGTGCTCACCGAAGACCGCTTGCGTGGCGTCCCGTTTTTCACCAAGCAGGACGGCGAACTGCGCGCCAACGCGGCCAAGCTGATCGAAAACCTCGAGGCGGCAAAAACGCGGCCGCTGTGGCGGGTTCTGGTAGCGCTATCGATTCGACACGTCGGGCCGACAGCAGCGCAAGCGTTGGCCCGCGATTTCGGTTCGGTCGAGGCGATTCGTTCGGCGACGTCGGCCGAATTGGCTGGCGCTGACGGTGTCGGTCAGGTCATCGCCGAATCAATCGGTGAGTGGTTCGACGTCGACTGGCACGCCGAGATCGTGCGCAAATGGGCCGAGGCAGGCGTGCGGATGGCCGAAGAACGGGTGGCTTCGGGGCCACGCCCGCTCGAAGGCGTCACAGTCGTCGTCACCGGTTCGCTGGTGAAGTGGAGTAGGGATTCCGCGACGTCCGCCATTCAAGAAGCGGGCGGAAAGGTAGCGGGGTCAGTCTCGAAGAAGACGGATTTCGTCGTGGTGGGCGAAAGTCCAGGCTCGAAGTACGACAAGGCTTTGTCGTTGAAGGTGCCGGTGCTCGACGAGGCGGGATTCGCCGTCCTGCTCGACAAAGGCCCGGAGGCTGCACGTGCAGTCGCCGAGGTCGGTGAGGGCGACAACACTTGATCTCGAATGCAGCCATGCTGGCCGCCTGATGAGTCACCCCGCCCTACTTGCCTCCTCAGACGAATGTTCACCCGGAACGTGGTCACCTAACTGGACGCCGGTCGGCGGGCCTGGACTTTCCGCAAACGGCAGTGTCACATCGATCGACAGACCCCCACCGTCCCGCGGACGCGCAATCACAGTGCCGCCATGGACGGCAGCGATCGAGGAGACGATGGTCAACCCGAGACCGTAACCGTCGGTTGATGTGCGGCCGCGGAGTCGCTGGAACGGCTGGAAAATGCGCTCCAGATCTGCCGGGCTGACCATTGGGCCGGTGTTCTCGACATGGACGCGGCTGACGCCGTCCGACATTTCAGAGCTTAACCAGACGTCGCCGTCATCGATGTTGTAGCGGACGGCGTTGTCGACCAGGTTCGCGATCAGCCGTTCGAGCAGCACTGGGTCACCAGACACCGGCGCGGTTTCCAACGTGGCGTGCACTTTGCAGTCGCCAACCGCGACGGTGTCGAGAACGTCTTCAGCGGACGTCGCGAGGTCGACGTGCTCGTGAGCGGTGAGCCCTCGCTCGTTCCGGGCGAGAATAAGCAGTGCGCCGATCAGATGCTCGGCATGGTCGACAGCGGCCCGGACGTCGAGAGCCATGCCCCGCACGTCGTCGGGCGTGACTTCAGGTTTGGCCAGGACGACGTCGACTGTCGCGCGCATGACGGCGAGCGGAGTTCGCAATTCATGAGAGGCGCTGGCGATAAAGCGCCGCTGACTCTCAAACGCGGCCTGCAGCCGGGTGAGCATGTCGTCGAATGTGTCAGCGAGTTCCTGCAGCTCATCGCGCGGACCGCGCAAACCCACGCGCATCGACAGATTGTGCTCCGACGCAGAGCGGGCTGCCGCGGTGATCTGATAAACCGGTCGCAGCGCACGTCCTGCGGCGAACCAGCCGAGGACGGCGGCGAGCGCCACGACGACAGCGAGCGTGATGAGCGAGTACTGAAGCAAATGCGACAAGGTGATGCTGCGCTGGTGAATAGCGCCCCGCTGTTCCAACACCGTGATGCATTTGGCCAGGAAGAGCTTGTCAGGGGTGATGCCACGGTTTTGTGACTCGCACTCCTCGACCAGAGTGTCCGGCGGACGCTGCGCCGAAGCCGCGTCGCCCTGCGCTGACGCGCCGAGGTGCGCTGTAAGCGCGTAACTGACGGCGACGACGATGACGCCGCATACCGCGAACAACCCCGTGT
>JBOGEK010000251.1:0-1528 GCA_050743645.1 Acidothermaceae bacterium | reverse complement strand
CGTCGCGTGCGTCGAACGAGGTGTGGGAGATCCGTGACGTCATGTCGGCAGCGTGCACCCTGGTCGCCCACGCTGTCGAATCCGAATTGAACATTTGCTGTGGCTGCTGGGAAACTCGCGCCATGCGCATCGAGCGACTCGACCACCTGGTGCTGACCGTTGCCGACATCGACGAGACGATCGACTTTTACCAATGCGTGTTGGGGATGACGCCGGTGACCTTTGGGGTCGGACGACGAGCGCTGATCTTCGGCCAGCAGAAGATAAATCTGCATCGCGTGGGTGCCGAGTTCGAACCGAAGGCGCACCGTGCGACTCCCGGATCGGCTGACCTGTGCTTCATTACGAGCACTGACCTTGACGACGTCGAGCAACACGTGCGCGACCTCGGCATCGAGATCGAAGAAGGTCCCGTGAACCGAACCGGTGCACTCGGTCCGATCCGCTCGCTCTACTTCCGCGACCCCGACCTCAACCTGATCGAGGTGTCGGTCTACCCCGACGCCGAGCGCGCCGCCCTTTCCTGACAAGGGCCGTTCGATCGCTGTGACGTCTGCCCGTTCGGCCAGTAACGTGCGGTAGGTGTGGATGCATGGGCACGACCTCGAGGCAGGGACGGCGGAGAATTATCGAGCGTTCGCCGAGGACGCTCGTGGCCGTAGCCGTGTGTATGTATCGCTGGCAGAGTGGGTCGCTGACGATCCGGATGTGTTGGGTTTTCTCGATTCATTGCCTCAGGAAAAGCGCCAACCCAATCTGCTTTTCGCGGCGGCGAGGTACGTCGCGGGCGGCGCTACCGATGCGAGCGAATTGCGAGCGGCAATCGATCATCAAGCAGCTGCGTTACGCGCAGTGATGCTTACGCGGCGCACGCAGACGAATGAACCTGCCCGGTGCGCGACGCTCTTGCCTGCGCTTGCACAACTGCCGCAGCCGTTGGCGCTAATCGAGGTCGGTGCGAGTGCCGGGCTCACGTTGCTCGTCGACCACTACTCCTACGACTATGCCGGACGCCGGGTCGCCGGGCGCGATCCTCAGGCGCCTGTACTTTGCTGCGAGCCGCGCGGTCCCGTGCCCGTTCCGGATCGGATGCCCACGATCGCCTGGCGCGCCGGCCTCGATCTCAACCCGCTCGATGTGCGCAACGACGACGACGTCCGATGGTTGTCCTGCCTCGTCTGGCCAGGGGAAAGCGATCGACAAGATCGGCTCACGGCCGCAATCGCTACGGCACGCCGTAATCCGGCAATCGTTCATCGAGGTGATCTGCGCACGGATTTGCCTCGCCTGGCTGAGCAGGCACCGCGCGATGCGACGTTAGTTGTGTATCACTCCGCCGTCCTGGCTTATCTCACCCCAGCTGATCGTGAGCATTTCGCCGCCACGGTTCGTGGCCTGGACGCGGTGTGGTTGTCGAACGAGGGGCCGGGTGTCGTTCCGGGCGTGCCTTCACCGCCGTACAGCGGAGCGCCGTTCGTGCTTGCGCGTGATGGCCGAGAGTTGCTAGCGCGTACCGACCCCCATGGGG
>JBOGEK010000250.1:0-4607 GCA_050743645.1 Acidothermaceae bacterium | reverse complement strand
ACCACGCCGATCAACCAGTGGATCATGGAGCAGCTGATCATGACCGATGCGCTCAAGCGCGCCTCGGCCAAGCGGGTCAGCTGCGTGATGCCGTTCTAAGGCTACGCCCGCCAGGACAAGAAGCACCGCGGCCGCGAGCCGATCTCGGCCCGCCTGATGGCCGACCTGTTCAAGACCGCTGGCGCCGACCGGCTGATCTGCGTCGACCTGCACGCTGCGCAGATCCAGGGCTACTTCGACGGCCCGGTCGACCACCATCAGCCGGTCGGCGCCGGCGGCCTTGTAGAGGTCGGCGAGGAGTCGCGCGGAGATCGGTTCGCGGCCGCGGTGCTTCTTGTCCTGGCGGGCGTAGCCGTAGAACGGCGCGACGACGGTGATGCGCTTGGCCGAGGCGCGCTTCAGCGCGTCGACCATGATCAGCTGCTCCATGATCCACTTGTTGATCGGCGCGGTGTGGCTCTGCAGCACGAACGCGTCGCTGCCACGCACCGACTCCTCGAACCGCACGAAGATCTCGCCGTTGGCGAACTCGTAGGCCGACGTTGGCGTGGGTTCGATGCCAAGGAACTGACCGACCTCATCGGCGAGTTCGGGGTAGGCCCGCCCGGCGAAAAGCATCAGCGTCTTCTCGCCCTGCCGCTTGATGCCCGTCATGAGGTGGCCTCCAAAGGGAGCATCGAAGCGGAGCGAGGAGCGGACCGGAGGTGGCCATCGGGGTAACTGCCCGTCATGAGGTGGCCTCTCCATTCGCACTGGACTGCCCGGACTGCCCATTGTCGCTGGTGCGATTTTCGACCGGCACCCGGTCTCGAGCTGCGGCCGCCGACTTCGCGGCCCGGGTGCCGGGACGTCGTCGCTCGGTCCAGCCCTCGATGTTGCGCTGCGGCCCCATGCTGACGGCGAGTGCGCCGGGCGGCACGTCCTCGCGGATCACTGTGCCCGCCCCGCTCGCCGCGCCGTCGCCCACCCGAACCGGCGCGACCAGCATGTTGTAGCTGCCGATCCGCACGTCGTCGCCGACCACCGAATGGTGCTTGTCGACGCCGTCGTAGTTCACGAAGATCGTGGCCGCACCGATATTGGTGCGCTCGCCGATCACCGCGTCACCCACGTATGACAGGTGCGGCACCTTCGATCCCTCGCCGACGACGGCGTTCTTCATCTCGACGAACCCGCCGGCCTTCGCGCCCCGGGCGAGCTTGGTGCCCAGCCGCAAGAACGTGTACGGACCCACGTTGGCCTCGGGTCCGATTTCGGCGCCTTCGCAGGTGGTGTCGCGCACGACCGCCCCGGCACCGACGGTGGTGTCGGTGAGCGAGCAATTCGGCCCGATCCGCGCACCCGATGCGATCCGGGTGGCACCGAACAGCATGGTGTTCGGCAGCAGGACGGCGTCCGGCTTGATCTCGACACTGACGTCGATCCAGGTGGTGGCCGGATCGAGGATCGTCACGCCGTCGCGCATGAAACGGGTGACCAGCCGATCGCGCAGCAGTGCCGCTGCCTGGGCGAGCTGCACGCGGTCGTTCACGCCCGCGACCTCGTGCCAGTCGTCGATGAGTGCAGCACCCACTGGGTCGCCGCCTTTGACGAAGATGCGGACGACGTCAGGCAGGTACTGCTCGCCTTGCGCGTTGTCGGAGCGAACGTGAGCGAGCGCGGCCCGCAACTTCGCGGCGTCAAAGGCGTAGACGCCGGAATTGATCTCGCTGATCTTGCGTTCGGCCTCGGTGGCGTCAGCCTGCTCGACGATCGCCTTCACGTGACCCCATCGATCGCGCACCACCCGCCCGTATCCGCCCGGATCCGGCACGGTGGCGGTCAGCACGACGCCGGCCGCGCGGCTCGCAGCGCGATGCGCCGCCAGCGCTCGAACCGAAGCCGCCGACAGCAACGGGGTATCGCCTGGCACGACGATGACCGTGCCCTGCAACGGCCCGCGACCGGCCGCTTGTGCCTGCTCGTCAAGAGCTTCAAGACCAAGGCGGACGGCGTGGGCCGTGCCGTCCTGGCTCGGTTGATACACCGCCCGCGCCGCAGGGTCGATCGAAGCGAGGTGCGCTTCAACGACTTCGCGACCGCTGCCGGTGACGACGACAACCTGCGCCGGGGCAGCGCCACGAACCGCGGCGACCAGGTGCCCGAGCATGCTGCGACCGCAGATCTGGTGCAGCACCTTTGGAGTCGACGACTTCATGCGGGTGCCCTCGCCCGCCGCAAGAATGATCGCGGCTGCCACCGGTGCGTCGGCGTCGGTCAAGTCAGCGACTCCTTCACCAAACCGTTCACCAGCTGTCACGTGCGAACGAAAGCTCCCGGGGGAGGACTCGAACCCCCATTGACGGGACCAAAACCCGCTGTCCTGCCGTTAGACGACCCGGGACTGCTCTTGCGATCAGTGGACCCGCCTAAGGGTACGCATCCCGCTTGTCCCGCCTACCACCCACGCCGCCACTGCTCGCGTTGCCGCCATGCGGTCTCCCAACGCCCGTCGGGCGTATTGGCGCGCAGCCGCGCGATCCGGCGGAGGCCGACGCCTGCCAGCAACAACAACTCGCCCAGCCGGGCTCGTCGAGGTGCCCAACCGCTTCGCAGGAACGTCACGAGCGAGGTCAGCTTGAGCACCTCTTTCCCGCCGCTGGACGACGACGAGCCACCCTCGTGATGCACGAGCGCCGCCGGCACGTACATCGGACGACGACCGGTGCGGCCGATCCGGACGCTCAGGTCGAGATCCTCGCTGTACATGAAGTAGCGCTCGACGAAGCCACCGACTTCGCGCCAGGCATCGGTCTCGATCAGCAAGAACGTGCCTGGCAGCGCGGCAACCTCAGTCGGTCGGGTGGCACCTGCCGCCCGCCGAGGTGCGCTGCGCCAACCGAGGCGCCGAGCGACGGTGCCGATTCCAGAGGCGTAGCCGAACAGCTGCCCGAGGCTCGGCACGACCGCCACCGAGTCTTCGTTCGTGCCGCGGAGCGTGTCGATGAACCGGCCGGCGTACAGCCCGTGGCCGGGTCGGGCACGCGCCACGTCGACAAGTGCGTCGAGTGAACCGGCGTCGATCCGCAGGTCGGGATTCACCAGCAGCAGCCATCGCGTCGTCGCGCCGGCCGCCCCGCGGTTGACCGCCCGCGCAAATCCGAGATTCGCGCCCGTGGGGTCGAGCCGCACTTGAGGAAACGCTGCGGCTACGGCATCGACAGTGCCATCGCGCGAGTCGTTATCGACCACGACGATGGCCGAACCTGGATACGAAGCGAGCTCTCTTTCGAGGTCGCCCAAAACGGCAAGCGCGAGCTTTTTTGTGTTGTACGTAACGACGATCGCCGTGATCGCGTCGCTGGTCTCGGGCGTGCCGGGCAACTCGGCGTCCGCGCTACTCACCGGTCGACTCACTGCCCGCGGCACTGTTTACATCGGTCTCGGAGTTTGCGTCGGCGGCGGAGTTTGCATCGGTGTCGGACGCGGGCTCGAAGCCTGGGCGCCAGGCGACCACTTTGGCCGGGACACCGACGGCGATGCAGTTGGCCGGCAGCGACTTCGTCACGACAGATCCGGCACCGACTACTGCACCGTCACCTATCACGACTCCGGGCAACACGCTGACCCGGACGCCCAACCACACATCAGCGCCGATGATGACGTCAGCCTCGATTTTGTCCTGGTACATAACGGGTTTGCCGGCGGCAACGCCGTAATTGCTTGCGGTGATGAAAACCTCGGGTCCGAGCAACGCGTTGTCGCCGAGTGTGATGCGGCCGGTGTGATCGCCCGCCCACAGGCAGGAGCGTTCACCGATGTGAACCTCGCGGCCGAGACTGATGCGCTGCCCGTTGCGCATGCTGACCGATGGCGACATGCGCAACCCGGGGCCCGCCTTGATGAGCTTGCGTTGCTGCACATGGGCGTAGCCGTAGAAATTGACGAGCTTGAGTGCGTGAACCCAGTTGGCCGGACTCAAGGCGCGACTGGCTGCGGCCTGCACGCGACGCGGATTCATCGTTCACTTCCTCGCTACTGATGTGCCGGGAGTGCGGGTCGTCGTGTCAGTCGACCAACGGCCCGCGGCGCCAATCAGTCGGCGCCAGGCGGCCAACCCTCGCGCAGCTGCGGTGATGCCAACGAAAACGAAAGCCGACGTCAGCGGTAGCTGCCGGGAAAGAACTGCCGTGCGCAAGTCGAAACCCTGGGTGGAACGCGGCGCGGTTGCCACTTTGCTTGTCTGCATCGCGTCGAGTTGCCGATTGCCGTTGACGATCCGGGCGCGTCGCCGGATCAGCGCTTGAACCGAGCGTGGCGCGAACGAGCGGAACTTGACGTCGCAGACAACCTTTTCGTCGGCACCGAAACAACGCGCGATGTAGCCGTCGTCGTTGATCACGTCGGGCAACGGTTGCACCCGCGCCACCCCTGCGCGGTTCATAGCGAAGACGCCAGATCCGGCGTCCTGCCGGTCGATGTAACCCGTGGCGAACCAGCTGTCGTAATAGCGACGAACGAGCCACGACGAGGCGGAGACGTCGACGTCGATGTAGGCCATCGCGAGCCGCGGCTCGGGTACCTGCAACGCAGCAGCGAGCCGGCGCACCGCTTCTGTCGGCAGCACG
>JBOGEK010000249.1:0-2657 GCA_050743645.1 Acidothermaceae bacterium | reverse complement strand
TGCTAGCACCGTGCAATCAAACATGCAGTTTGCGGACAAGAAGAGCCCGTTCGCGATGTCGAGGTTGATGCGGTCACGAGCCCCAGCCGCAACACAGCGGCGCTGCGTTGCTGACCTGCGGAGCGGGTGACCGGGATCGAACCGGCATGGCCAGCTTGGAAGGCTGGGGCTCTGCCATTGAGCTACACCCGCGGGTGCGCGCCAAGCGCGCCGAATACGTGTGCTGTCGGGTAGCGATTCTGCAGCCCGGTCGAGCAGCGCCTAGACTACCCGGCGCGCCCCGGGGCGTAGCGTAGTGGCTAGCGCGCCTGCTTTGGGAGCAGGAGATCGGGAGTTCGAATCTCCCCGCCCCGACAACCCGTTCAGCGTCCTTCGGTAGCCTCGGAGGTCTGCTTTCCCATTTACCGAAAGCCCGTCCGTTCCCTAAAGCCGCCCAAGCTGCCTTGCCGAGGAGTTGCACCCGTGAAGAGCGCCGTCGAGACCCTGAGCCCTACCAGGGTCAAGCTCACCGTCGAGGTCGACTTCGACGAGCTCACCCCCAACCTCGACTCCGCTTACCGCAAGGTGGCCGGTCAGATCCGCATCCCGGGCTTTCGGCCCGGCAAGGTGCCGCCGCGCATCGTCGACCAGCGCGTCGGGCGTGGCACGGTACTCGAAGAGGCGGTCAACGAGGCGATCCCGCAGTTCTACGGCCAGGCGGTCGACGCCGCAGAGGTTCGCGTGCTCAGCCAGCCGGAGATCGAAGTCACCAACTTTGCCGACGGCGAACAGCTGACTTTCACCGCGGAGGTCGACGTCCGACCGAAAATCGAACTCCCCGAGCTCGACAAGCTTCCGATCAGCGTCGACGACGTCGTAGTGACCGACGCAGACCTCGACGAGCAGGTCGCGAATCTCGCCGATCGCTTCGCCACGCTCACCACGGTCGAGCGGGCGATCGAAGACAAAGACTTCGTGACCATTGACCTGTCGTTGACGGCCGACGGCGAGCCGGTCGAAGACGGCGTGGCGAACGGCCTGTCGTACGAGGTCGGCAGCGGCAACTTGATCGACGGCCTCGACTCGGCGCTGCTCGGCCTGTCGGCGGGAGAGTCGGCCGAGTTCGACACGCCGCTCGCCGGTCCCTATGCCGGCAAGGCCGGACGTGCATCGGTCGCGGTCAAAGCCGTTCGGGTGAAGCAACTGCCGACGATCGACGACGCGTTCGCTCAGGAAGCCAGCGAATTCGACACCCTCGATGAGTTGCGGGCCGACCTGCGCACTCGGGTCGAGCGGGTACGCCGTCTTGAGCAGGGCATGCAGGCACGCGACCGGGCACTCGAAGGTTTGCTGTCGAACGTTGAAATCCCGCTGCCCGAGCGGGTCGTCGAGGCAGAAGTCCATGCGCGTGCAGCCAACCTCGACCAGCAGCTGGCCGCCAACGGGCTCGATCTCGACGCCTACCTCGCCTCGCAGAACGAGACGCTCGAAGAGCACCAGACCCATGTCGTCGCCGACGTGGAGCGCGACCTGCGCACCCAGTTCGTGCTCGACACGATCGCGGCCAACGAAGAGCTGGTGATCCAGGAGGCCGAACTCACCGAGTACATCGTCCGTCGTGCGAGCCGGCTCGGCGTCAGCCCCGACACCTACGCCGACCAGCTGATGCACAGCGGAACCGTGCCGCTCGCGGTCGCCGACGTGCTGCGCGGCAAGGCGCTGGCGTTCGTCCTCGAACGCGCGGCGGTCACCGACGCGTCGGGTCGCGAGGTCGACCTCAACCAGCTCGAGCAGGACGCCGCCTCGGTCTAGCGGGGTCTGAGCGGGCCGCGGCGCACGACCCGTGCGCCCTCAGCGAACACCGCGCTGGAGTGTCCCGAATCGGGGGTGGAGGCGGTTAGGGTCGCATCATCGACACCCGATAACTGACGTTGGACGTGTCGTTCCGCAGGTCGCGGTACTGCGACGCCGTTGCACAGCCCGACCGCCGGTTCGATCCGGCGATAGATGAGCAGGTGACCGAAGTGACGCTCTACAGCTCCTCCGCAAGTGACGGCTCCGCCATGCGGATGCCGTCGTCCGGCGCGTCGCCCGACGACGACGTCTTCAACCGGCTGCTCAAGAACCGCATCGTGATTTTGGGCTCGGTGGTCGACGACGCGATCGCGAACAAGATCTGCGCGCAGCTGCTGCTGCTGGCCGCCGAAGACGGCGAACGCGACATCTACCTGCACATCAACTCGCCCGGTGGTTCGGTCGACGCCGGTATGGCGATCTACGACACGATGCAATACGTGCCGTGCGACGTCGCCACGGTCGGCATGGGCCTCGCGGCGTCGATGGGCCAGTTCTTGTTGTGCGCCGGGGCCAAGGGCAAGCGTTACGCGTTGCCGCACGCGCGCATCATGATGCACCAGCCGCTCGGTGGCATCGGTGGTTCGGCGTCACTGATTGCGATCCAGGCCGAGCAGATGCTCTACACGAAGAAGAAGTTGCAAGAGCTGATCTCGTTGCACACCGGGCAAGACGTCGAGCAGATCGAGCGCGACTCCGACCGCGAGCGGTGGTTCTCCGCCGAAGAAGCACAGGAGTACGGCTTCGTCGACCACGTCGTGCGTAGCGCCCGTCAGGTGCCTACCGAGACCACCTCGGTCTCCTAAAATCCCGAGGAGGATTTC
>JBOGEK010000248.1:0-5545 GCA_050743645.1 Acidothermaceae bacterium | reverse complement strand
GTGGCCAATCCCAGCGGGTGCGCGTTGAACTTCGCCGGCCTCGGAGTCTTCCCGAACGGGCACATCGACATCGTGTTGCCAGACGGTCGGGTGGTGTGCTCGTCGCTCGCGTCGCACGGTGCTCCAGCAGCGGCGAGCCAGGCCGGCGCGCCGTGGCTGAAAGCTGCGACGACGAACTCGGGGCCGGGTGCTCCTGCGGTCTCCGGCGTCTTCACCGACGGGCTCGGCGGCGGCGAGTCGATCGCTATTACGGTGCCGCTCGGCACCGCTGCGAACGATCGTGGACTGATCGCGATGGTGCTGTCGGTGAAGCCGATGGCCGATGGCATCGCGTCGGCGTTCGGCGGGCCCGAGCACTTCTCCTTCGCGGTCACCGATGCAACCGGTGCGACGGTGCTGTCGTCGTCCGGTTCAGGAAATGCCGTGATGCCGGTCGGCGCGAACGTTTCGCACAGCGGTTGGATCGAGTCGTCGCAAAAGCTCGATTCGCTCGGTTGGCAGATCATTGCCGGACGACGATCATCGGCCGCGCTCGCTCCAACGAGGAGTCTGCTGTGGCAGGAGGGCTTGGTAGCAGGGCTGGCGCTCCTCGTCGTGCTGGCGCTACTTGCCCTCGTGAACCGGCGGATCGCCACGCCGTTGCGGCGGCTGGCGGCCGCGGTCGCGCGCGCGGCGTACGAGGTGGTGCCGCGGCGCATCGACGTCGGGGGACCGAGTGAGTTGCGCCGCGTTGCCGACAAGTTCAACGACATGCTTGCCGCCCGAATGTCGTTCGAAGACAAGTTGTCGCACGACGCGCTGCACGATTTGCTGACCGGCCTGCCGAACCAGGTGCTGCTCCTCGACCGGCTTGCGGTTGCCTGCGAACGAGCTCCCGGAACCCGTTCCAAGGTGGCGGTGCTCGCCATCGGCATCGACCGGTTCGAGTTGGTCAACACAAGTCTCGGTTACCGCGTGGGCGACGAAGCGCTGATCGCACTCGCGACGCGGATCGGCGGCGAGCTGCGACCGCGCCAGACGCTGGCCAGGCTCGGCGGCGGCGAGTTCGCGATCGCGCTCGTCGACGTCGTCGACCGTGACGCCGCGCTGGCTGAGGCGGCCTCGGTGTTGCGGCTGATCGCGCAGCCGTTCGACGCGGCGGGCACGATGCTGGCGCTCACCGCCTCAATCGGCGTCGCGCTGTCGGACTCGGATGTGAGCGCCGAGGATTTGCTGCGCAACGCCACGACGGCCATGCACAGTGCGAAAGAGCACGGCGGGGCGCGATACGAGCTGTTCGAACCGAGCCTTCGGGTGCGGGCCAGTACCCGGCTTCGGCTCGAAAACGATCTGAACCGGGCGCTCGATCGAGGCGAGATTTTCGTTGAGTACCAGCCGGTCGTGAATCTGCCGAACGGGCGCATCACGGGCGCCGAGGCGTTGGTGCGCTGGCGTCACCCGGTGCGCGGGGTGGTGCCGCCGGCGACGTTCATCCCGCTCGCCGAGGAAACCGGGGTCATCGACCCGATCGGACAGTACGTCTTGCGCGACGCGTGCGCTCAAGGGGTTGCGTGGGACCGGCTCGGCTACCCGATGCGGATCGCGGTCAACGTCTCAGGTCGGCAGTTGCTCGGCGGCGGCTTCGCCGATCGGGTAACCGATGCACTGATGACGACCGGCTTCGCGCCCGGGCAGCTGTGCATCGAACTCACCGAATCGACGTTGATGGAAGACGTGCTGCGCATTTCGACGGCGCTGCACGCTCTGAAGGGTCATGGCATCAGTCTCAGTGTCGACGACTTCGGCACCGGTTACTCGTCGTTGTCGTATTTGCAGCGATTCCCTGTCGACGAACTGAAGATCGACCGCAGTTTCGTGGCGGGACTCGGGCAGCCCGACGACCGAAATCTGGTGGCCGCGGTCATTGGGATCGCCCACGCGCTCGAGCTGCGCATCATCGCCGAGGGGGTCGAGACCGAGGAGCAGGCCACCCAGCTGATCACCCTCGGCTGCCGGTCGGCGCAGGGCTACCTGTACGGCAAGCCGCAGCCGGCGAATGCGTTGACGACGCAGCTTTCGCGCCAGCAGATCAAACTCGATACCGACGGCGCGTTGAAGACCCGCTGACTTTCAGGAAGAGTTCCTTACTATTAGACGCCCGGCGGTCCCGCCGGCCTTGGCGTCTTCGAGGAGGACTCCGTGTTCTTCGTGCCCACCCAGACGTCGGGTCCAGCGACGACGACACCGATCCGCGGCTGGCAGGTGCAGTCGTCGGCCATCGTGCGCGACACGGGTGAGGCGATCTCGGCGCCTGACTATCGGGCGTCCGGCTGGCTCGACGCGCCTGCCCGTTCGACGGTGATGGCGGCGCTACTCGCGGGCGGCGACTTCAGCGACGTCTTCTTCTCAACGAACCTGCGGGACGACGTCGACCCGGCGCTGTTTCGGGTGCCGTGGTGGTATCGCAGCGAGTTCACGGCTTCGGGTGGTGGCCGCACTTTGCTGCGCACGGAAGGCGTCATTCACAAGGCCGAGTTGTGGGTCAACGGCACCCAGGTCGCGGGCACCGACGACATTGCCGGCGCCTACCCGGTGCATACGTTCGACGTCACTGGTGTCGTCGTCGACGGCACGAATGCCCTCGCGCTGCGGGTGCACCCGGGCGATCCGATGACCGACCTGTCGGTTGGTTGGGTCGACTGGAACCCCAAGCCGCCCGACACCAACATGGGCGTATGGCGCGATGTCGTCGTGCTGCGCACCGGCGACGTGCGGATCGCGGATCCGCATGTGCTGAGCGAGTTGTCCGCGTCGCTTGACCACGCCGATCTTCGGGTGGCTCTCGACGTCGAAAACGCTGCTGCGGTCGACCACGTCGTCACGCTCACCGGGGTCGTCGGCGGCCACGGGCGCTCGCACCGGTTCTCGCGCGACGTCAAACTGTCTGCGGGGGAGCGGCGGCGGGTGCACTTCACCTCAGTCGAGACGCCTGCCCTGGCGATCGCGAACCCCGAGGTCTGGTGGCCGGCCGGCCAGGGCGGGCAGCCGTTGCACGACCTGCGCATCACGGCTTCGGTCGAGGGCGTCGTCTCCGACCAGACGTCGGTGACGTTCGGGATTCGCCAGGTCACCAGCCGCATCGTGGCGGGTGGCGGGCGTCAGTTCGTCATCAACTACCGGCCGGTGCAGATCCTTGGCGGTGGCTGGTGTCCCGACATGTTCCTGCGCCACGACCCGCAGCGGCTGCGCGACGAACTGACCTACACACTCGAGATGGGGTTGAACGCGATCCGTCTCGAAGGCAAGCTCGAAAATCCCGAGTTCTACGAGCTTGCCGACCGGATGGGTGTGTTGGTGCTACCCGGCTGGGAGTGCTGCAACAAATGGGAGGCACACGCCGGCACTGGCGGCGCGCCGTGGAGCGAGCAGGACTTTCTCATCGCGCGCCGGTCGATGGCGAGTGAGGCGCGACTGCTTCGCAACCATCCGTGCGTCGTGTCGTTCCAGATCGGCAGCGATTTCGCACCCCCGCAGCGGCTGGCTGACCTCTACGTCGACGAGCTGAAGGCGGCCGAGTGGAGTCTGCCGATCGTGTCGTCAGGCGCGAGCGACCACAACAACGATTGGGCGGGGGGCCCGAGTGAATTCGGGACGACGGCAACTCAGGCGGCCGGGCCCTCGGGCATGAAGATGTGGCCGTACGACTGGGTGCCACCGGTTTACTGGTACGACAAGAAATTCGGTGCTGCGGTCGGATTCGACAGTGAATGCAGTGCCGGCCACTCGATCCCGCGGCTACCCAGCCTGCGAAAAATGCTCAGGCCAGCGGAAATCGAACAACTGTGGCAGCAACCAGCCGCGCATCAATACCACGCAGCGCCGCCCTCACCGTTCGACAACGTCGAGATTTTCAGTGCGGCATTGGCGGCGCGCTACGGAGAAATTGCTAGCCTGCAAGACTTTTTGCGAAAGGCACAGCTGGCCAACTACGAGATGGTGCGTGCGCAGTTCGAGGCTTACGGCAGCCGGTTCGGTGCTGCCGAGCCGGCAACCGGAGTCATCTACTGGATGCTGAACACCGCCTGGCCCAGCCTGAACTGGCAGCTGTACGACTACTTCCTCGACCCGGCCGGCGCCTACTTCGGCGCGAAGAAGGCCAACGAACCGGTGCATGTGCAGTTCGCGTATGACACCGGCGAAGCGTTGGTGGTCAACCACACGCACGTAAAGGCCGGCCCGTTCGTCGTCAATGCGAACGTGCGCGCGGCCGACGGATCGCTGGTCGCCCAGCACACGTCCGAAGTCGGCATCGTGCACGCCGCAGCCGCGGTGAGCGCAGGCAAAATCGAAGTTCCTGACGCCATTTCGACGACCTACTGGGTTGAGCTCGACCTCGCCGACACTGCCGGCGATCCACTCAGCCGCAACGTCTACTGGTTATCGACGCAACCCGACGTCGTCGACTGGGAGAAGACTTTCTGGCAACACACGCCGCAAGCCCAATACGCCGACTTCACGGCTTTGCAAGACCTGCCGAATGCCACAGTCGAGATCGCCGCGCAATCGTCGTCCGAACTGGCGAAGGGCACTGCGGTGGTGACGCTGCGCAACACCTCGCCTGCAGGGGTGCCCGCGATCGGGCTGCATAGCTCGATCGTCAGCGGCGACGCGGCCTCACCGATCGCGCCCGTGTTTTGGGACCACAACGACGTCACGCTGTTCGGCGGTCAAGCCGTCACGTTGACGGCGCGTTATTCGAGCGCGGGTGAGACTTCGGCTCCGCTGGTTCAGGTCGACGGGTTCAACCTGGTGAGCCGAACGGTTGCGACGCGCTGACGCCCGCTCAGGAGCTGACGCTTTCTGTTGTGGGCGAGGGAATTGCGGCGGTCAGCACCTGCCACGCTCGATCGAGCCCCGCGGCGATGCAGCCGTCGACGACGGCGTCGGCGCCGAGCGCGCTCGCTTTCACCTCGGGTGACACGGGCGAAAGCTGGTGAAGCTGGTCGGTGACGGCGTCGATGAATCCGGGCGCCTGGCCGACACCGCCGCCGAGCACGATCAGCTCGGGGTCGACCACGGTGATGACCGCGCAGACGGCCTTGGCCACCAGCAGCGCTTCTTCTGCGACGACACCCGCCGCCTTCGCGTCACCCTCTGCCGCAGCGCTGAATACTTTTTGGGCGGACGTCGAAGCCTTGACGCCAGCGCGTTTCGCCGCGCGCACGATGGCCGGCGCGGAGGCGGCGGCTTCGAAGCTGCCACGCTTCTTGGCATCTTCGACGTCGGCGCCGTGACCTTCGGAGAACGGCAGGTAGCCGATCTCGCCCGCAGCGCCGTGCGCGCCGCGATGCAGCTTGCCGCCGATCACCAAGCCCATGCCGATACCCGTGCCGACCGAGACGAACGCGAAGCTGTCGACGTCGCGGCCGTGGCCGTGCGTGCGTTCGGCGACGGCGGCCGCGTCGATGTCGTTCTCGACCATCAGGTGATCGCCGAACGCGTCGCGCAGGTCGCGCAGCACCGACGGAGATTCCCAGCCAGGCAGGCTGCCGGCGAGCCCTAGTGC
>JBOGEK010000247.1:0-5626 GCA_050743645.1 Acidothermaceae bacterium | reverse complement strand
GCGTTGCAGTGAAGGGATTCAAAGGCAAGATGTCGGAGCTGAAAGAACATTTGCCAGGTGCGAAGAGCTGATGCCAACGATCGATTCGCTCGACGTCAGCACCTACACGATCCCAACGGAAATGCCGGAAGCCGACGGCACGCTTGAATGGGATTCGACCACGATGCTGGTCGTCGAGGCGCACGGTGGCGGCGCCACCGGCTTGGGTTACAGCTATACCCAAGCTGGGGCCGCCGACGTGGTCAGCGGCAAACTCGCCGGCGTCGTCAGCGGTCTGAGCGCTTTGAACGTCGCTGGGGCATGGGCGAAGATGCTCGACGCGGTAAGAAACTTCGGCCAGACCGGCGTCGCCGCGATGGCAATCTCGGCCGTCGACATCGCCCTTTGGGACCTCAAATCCCGACTTCTCGACGTGCCACTAGTCGTGGCCATCGATGCGATACACGATTCCACCCCGATCTACGGCAGCGGTGGTTTTTGCAACTACAGCGACGAATTGCTCGCTGAACAACTCGGCGGTTGGGCGGCCGCCGGCATCCCGCGGGTGAAGATGAAGGTCGGCCGCGAACCGGCGCGTGACCACGAACGGTTGGCGGTTGCCCGAAAGGCGATCGGTGACGACACTGAACTCTTCGTCGATGCGAACGGCGCATATACCCGCAGTCAGGCCTTGGAATGGGCCGAGATCTACCACGACCACGACGCGCGATGGTTCGAGGAGCCGGTTAGCTCCGACGATCTCGAAGGACTCCGGCTGCTGTGTGACCGAGCACCCGGCGGCGTCGACATCGCGGCGGGGGAGTACGGCTGGAATCTGCCGTATTTCCAGCGCATGCTCGATGCCGGAGCGGTGCGCTGCCTGCAGGTCGACGTCACGCGTTGTGGCGGCATCTCAGCGTTCGTGCGCGCGTCAGCACTGTGTGACGCGCGCGGCCTCGATCTCTCGGCGCATTGTGCACCGCAAGTGAGCGCGCATGCGTGCACCGCGGCCTGGCATTTGCGGCACCTCGAGTATTTCCACGACCACAACCGCATCGAGCATCTCGCCTTCGACGGCTGCCTCGAACCCGAGCCCGGCGGCGTGTTGAAGCCCGACCGTTCGCGCGCAGGGCTCGGCCTGACGTTGAAACGCGCCGATCTCGAGCAGTGGCGGGTGCGTTGACGCCATCACGGCTCTGGCTGATTCGCCACGGCGAAAGCACCGGCAATATCGCCGACAACAAAGCCAAGACGATAGATGCCGAGACGGTCGAGGTCAGCGTGCGCGATCCCGACGTCCCGCTTTCGGAGCTAGGACGCCGCCAAGCGGCCGCAATCGGGGCGTCATTGCGAGCCGAACCCCGACCCGACCTGGTGTTCTCCTCACCCTACGAACGGGCGCACGAAACGGCCAGAATTGCCGTGCGGCAAGCCAATCTCGACGTTGAGATCCGGTGCGACGAGCGACTGCGCGAAAGGGATCTCGGGCTTTTCGACGGGCTCACCGGGCTCGGCATTCGCAATCGGTTTCCCGGCGAGGCAGCCCGGCGCTCCTGGTTGGGCAAGTTCTACTACCGGCCGCCGTACGGCGAAAGCTGGGCCGACGTCGCCCTTCGCGTGCGTAGCGTGCTGGCCGACGTCAGCCAGCAGGGTGACCGGATCGCATTCTTTTCCCACCAGGCGGTGCTTTTCGTGTGCCGCTACGTCATCGAGCAACTCAGCGAGCAACAGATCCTCGACGTCGATCGGCAGGTGGTCTTTCACAACGGCGGAGTGACCTCTTATGCCGCCGACGAGACCGGTCGGCTTAGGCTCGTTGAACACAATGCGCTGGGCCATCTCGACGCTGCAGGCATCCCGGCAACTGCGGGCCACGACAGCCACGTCGAGGTGTGAGCGCAATGCCCCTATCAGAATCGATTCAGGTAACCGCGGGACTGTTGCGCAACTGGCCGCTGCCTGCGGTCTCCGGCAGCAAGAACCAGCGCGGACGCATACTCGTCATCGGAGGATCGGTCGAAACGGTCGGCGCCGTCGTGCTCGCAGGCGAAGCGGCGTTGCGTGCAGGTGCAGGCAAACTGCAGGTGGCGACGGTCGAGTCGCGCGCAGCGCAGGTGGCGGTGGCTCTGCCGGAGGCGCTCGTTCGACCACTTTCACAGACGGAGCAAGGCGGAATCGTCCCGTCGTCGTCCGACCGAATCGTCGATTTGGCCGAAGCTGCTGACGCTGTCTTGCTCGGTCCTGGCATGACTGGCCAAGCCGAGACCCGTGAACTCGTCGAGAAGCTCAGCCCACACCTACGAGGCAGCGTCGTCCTCGACGCGCTCGCCCTGACCTATATGGCTGCGGGCGACGTTCTCACGCCGAACGTCGAAGAACTCGCGATTGCGCTCGGCGTCGAGACAAAAGACGTCGAGTCGGACGTCGTGGCAGCCACCTGCGAGTTGGCCCGGCGAACCGGTTCCGTCGTCCACGGTGGCGGTGAACTGTCGGTGACGGCGGCTCCCGATGGCCGTTGCTGGCTCGACGATCACGGTGCCGCAGGGCTCGGAGTCTCGGGGTCAGGCGACGTTCTCGCGGGCGTCACAGCGGGCTTGCTCGCGCGCGGGGCCGAGCCGATCCAGGCAACCGTTTGGGCGGCACATGTGCACGCTGAGGCGGGCAATCGACTGGTGGCGCGGGTCGGCGAGGTCGGCTTTCTGGCCCGCGAGATCGCGGCCGAAATCGCGCCCGCGCTTCGCCAGATCGGGTGATCCGGCGGTTGCGCTTGCAACCGACCGCCGGGCACGCGCGTCCTCGATGTGCCGGCGCCCTGACCGTTCACCCCGGGCGGGCGCCGGCGCCACATCAAGCGAACGCGTCGATCATTTCCTGGCAGAACGCCTTCAGGTCATCGGGCTTGCGGCTCGACACGATGACGCCAGGACCGGCTGCGTCGACATGCACTTCTTCGTCGACCCAGGTGGCGCCTGCGTTCTTGATGTCGGTCTTCAGGCTGGGCCACGACGTCAGCGTGCGCCCTCGAACGACGTCGGCCTCGACCAAGGTCCACGGACCGTGGCAGATCACTGCGATCGGCTTGCCGCTCGCGGCGAAGGCTTTCGCAAACGCGACCGCCTTCGGTTCGGTACGCAGCCGGTCGGGATTCGCGACGCCTCCGGGCAGCACGAGGCCGTCGTAGCCGTCGGCCGTCGCCTTGTCGACGGTTTCGTCGACGTCGAACGTGTCGGCCTTGTCGAGGTGGTTGAAGGCCTGGGCCTTGCCGGCCTTCAACGAGATCAGCTTCGGAGTGCCACCCGCTTGCTGGACTGCCTTCCACGGCTCGGTCAGTTCGACCTGCTCGATGCCCTCGTTGGCCACCAAGAACGCGATCGTCTTGCCGTCCAGTGTCGTCTTCGCCATGTCTCCTCCTCCTGCCTCCGGATTCCGGCCGTTGGCATTCCGAGGGTTGGCCTCCCCGCCTGTGATGATCGGAACACGCCCGTGAACCACCCAGCTCTGGTCAACGGGGCCGGAAGGGAGCACGATGAGGGCGTGACGCAGACCGGAACCACCGGGGTACAACTGCAGTTCACCCCCTCGTCGCTCGACCTGCGCAGTGAACTCGATCTTGCGACCGGTCGTCGCAGGGTCTTCGACGCGCTGCTGCACATCGCCGCCTGGTGGCCGCATCGCGTGCGGGCGGGCACGGCACTGGTGATCGAGCCGCGAGTGGGCGGCCGTTTCTTCGAAAACTGTGACGACGGCTGCGGCATCCTGCTCGGGCACCTTTCCCGCCTCGTGACACCCGAGGATTTCGCGATCGACGGCGGTCTCGGCATGGCGGGCCCGGTCACCGCATCGTGGAGCGTGCGCCTCGACGCCGACGGCCACGAGCGCACCCTGCTGCACGGGCGACTACGGGCTTTCGGGGCGATCGATGACGACACCCGCGTCGCGGCAGCGGGTCGCTGGCACGCGGTCTACGCGGCGCTCGCGCACTACCTCGACGCCTGACCCCACTACCCTTTGCCTTATGGCAGATCCGACGCTCGCCGACGTAGTCGGCGTTCTCGAGGCGTCGTTCCCGCCGGATCTCGCGGCCTCGTGGGATTCCGTCGGCCTGGTGTGCGGGGACCCCGCCGACGCGGTGCGCAGCGTGCTGTTCGCGGTCGATCCGGTCGAGGCGGTGGTCGACGAAGCAGTCGCTCTCGGCGTCCAACTGCTCGTCACTCATCATCCGCTGTACCTGGGCGCAACCTCGTCGGTGGCAGCCAACTCGGCCAAGGGCCGCGTCGTCCACCGTTTGATCAAGGCTGGGATTGCCCTCCACGTCGCTCACACCAACGCCGACCATGCACGACCCGGCGTTTCCGACGCGCTCGCGGCAGCTCTCGGACTCACGGAGTTGCGCCCGCTCGATCCGTTGGCCGCGCCGGCGCTCGACAAGATCGTCACCTTCGTTCCCGAGGCGGACGCCGAAAAGCTCCTCGACGCGCTGTCCGCCGCAGGGGCCGGCCGACTGGGGGATTACGCCCGCTGCGCCTGGACGTCGTCCGGCATCGGAACGTTTCTGCCGTTGACCGGGGCGAATCCGGCGATCGGGTCGGTGGGCGCGGTCGAGGTGGTCGACGAGACCCGGATCGAGATGGTGTTACCGCGGTCACGGCGGCTCGGCGTGGTGGCCGCGTTACGCGCCGCGCATCCGTATGAGGAGCCCGCGTTCGACGTGCTCGAGCTGGCGAGTTGGCCCGGCGACGCGGGAACGGGCCGCGTGGGCGTGTTGTCGTCGTCCATGAGCTTGGAAGATTTTGCTTTGTTTGTAGGGGAATCGTTGCCGGCGACCGCTGGCGGCGGCCGGTTCGCGGGCGACCGGGAAATGTCGGTGCGCACCGTCGCGGTTTGCGGCGGGGCCGGCGATTCATACCTGCGCCAGGCGACGGCGGCAGGCGCCGATGTGTTCGTCACCGCTGATCTGCGCCATCACGTCGTCTCCGAACATCTGGCTGACGGCGGCTGCGCGGTCGTCGACATGCCGCATTGGGCAACCGAGTGGCCCTGGCTTCCAGCGGCGGCCGCCGAACTGCGTGCGGCATTCGAGTCGCGCGGCACTACGGTGAGCACCGAGGTCTCCGTCACCGCGACCGATCCATGGAGCGGCCGCATCGATTCGTTGTCGCGAAAGGAACCGTGCTGAACGCCGACCCAGCGAGCCAGCTTCGCCTGCTCGACCTGCAAGCCCTCGACACCGCACTCGACCGGCTGGCGCACCGCCGCCGCACGCTGCCCGAGATCGCGATAATCGAGGCACTGGCCGCGCGGCTTCGCGAGGTCGACGACGCGCTGGTGGTGTCCCGCACCCTCGACGGCGACCTCGCGCGGGAGCAACTGAAGGCCGAGGCTGACGTCGATCAAGTGCGGCTGCGGGCCGAGCGCGACCAGCAGCGCTTGGACGCCGGCTCGGTCGGCTCGCCCCGCGAACTCGAGAACCTGCAGTCGGAGATCGCGTCGCTCAGCAAGCGCAGGTCAGACCTCGAAGACGTGGTGCTCGACGTGATGGAGCGCCGTGAAGGCGCCCAATCCGACCTCGCAGAGCTAAGCGTCGAACGCGAGAAGCTGAGTGACGAAGCCGCCGCTGCAGCCGCGCAACGCGACCAGACCTTTGCGG
>JBOGEK010000246.1:0-3427 GCA_050743645.1 Acidothermaceae bacterium | reverse complement strand
CTCATCAACACCTCGACCGGAGTGCGAGAAACGCCGCCGACATTGCTCGACGTCGGTCGGGTGTATAAGTTTCGCCGGCTTCAGACGGTAGCAACCATTTCGCTACCGAACGCCGTGCCGAATATCTTCGCTGGCTTGCGTATTGCACTTGGAAAAGCGCTGATCGGAATGATCATCGCTCAAATGGAGATCACCGTCACCGGGCTGGGGGGCCTGGTCGTCAACTACGGCAACGAGTTCAAGACCGCATATCTGCTCGCGGCCATCATCACGGCGTCGCTCGTGGGTGTGGTCGCGGCATCGGCATTGGAGTTGCTTCGCCGTTGGTGGTTCCCGTGGACCCAAGGTGAAGATCTAGGCGGTAGGTGAACTTACACGGGCGGTACGGCACGTGTGACAGGACAGCTCGTCTATTGACCGACACAATCGAAGGAGAACGTTCATGCTGATCCACCAGCGTGCAAAGTCGCGCGCGTTCACGGGGAGAGGCGTCGTCGCTGTCGCTGCTGTGATGCTTTTGGCGACAGCGTGCAGTAGCGGAAGCAAAAGCAATTCGGCGGGCACTCCTGCTCCGTCTGGACCGCCATCGACTGCTGGCGCTGCAGCGCCGGCCAGCCAGAGCGCCGCGGCGCCGAGCGGCGATATTGCGAGCAGCATCAAGGGCAAGCGCTTCACGCTGATGATCCAAAGCAGCCCCAATACCAACAAGGTCGTCGAGACCCACGCGGTCGGCATCCTCAAGGCTGAGGGAGTGAACGCGTCGGTGAAATGGAATGCGAGTTCCACAAACATCGCGGTCACACAGTTATTGTCCGGCGACATCGACGCTTGGGCGGCCGGCCCGTCAGGTGGCGTCGGAGCGGCCGCAGCGGGCGTGGCGATCAAGGACTTCGCGCTCTTGCAGCCCCGTCAGGATTACGTGATGCTTGCGAAGAAGGGCATCAATACGATCCAGGATCTGAAAGGTAAGAAGATCGGCGTCCAGGACACCACGGGCAACAACTACGTGCAGGCGCTGCTCGTTTTGCAGCAGGCGAACTTGACGGTGAAAGACGTAACCATCGTGCAGTCGGGCGCGCAATCGGTGCGACTCGCGGCGCTGGTCGCCGGGCGGGTCGACTCAACCATGCTTAGTCATTCCGCCCAGATCAAGCTGGGCCCGCAGGGTTACGTGACCGTCTTCGACTTCACCAAGCAGGCCTCCAATCTCTACGACGACAACGCCTTTGCCACGACGGCATGGCTCGCCAAGAATGGCGATGTCGCGACCGCCTTCAACGAGGCGATCCTCCAGTCGTTCCAGTGGTTCGACGACCCCGCCAACGCCGACGCGGTGGTCAAGGAGGCGCTCGCGGTTCAGCCTGGGTCGGACGAAGCTTCGACTGCGCAGCTCTTCGACGTGTTGCGCAAGGCCGATCTATATCCCGTTGGCACGGTGCTCGACGAGTCGGCCCTGAAGAGCCAGGAAGACTTGTTCGTCTCGACCGGAGCGCTGAAGAACGGCATCCCGACGAGCCAGTGGGTCGACACGAGCTTTGCCCAGAAGGCCAAGGCTGCGATGCCGCCGTCAAGTGCGGCGTCGAGCTGAGGACGCAAGCCGTAAAGCGTTAGAGAGGACGACGGTGGACAGCACGCCTGAGATAGCGATCGAGATTCGTGGCGTCGGCAAGCATTTTTCGCAACGTCGCAAGTCTCGTAACGTCGTCCTCGCCGACGTGAACCTCGACATCGTGCGGGGCGAGTTCGTCAGTGTGGTGGGAGCGTCTGGCTGCGGCAAGACGACCCTGTTGCGCATGCTCGGCGGTCTCGCTCCGTACGACGAGGGAACGATCACGATGAATGGCAAGGTCGTCCGGGGAGTCCCGCCCCGGATCGGCTTTGTCTTTCAGGATTCCGCATTGCTGCCGTGGCGGACAGTCAGGCAAAACGTCGCGGTGGGCATGAACGAACGTCGTCATGAACTGACCCGACGCGACGTGCGCGAGCGCGTCGACGCGCAACTCGCGCTGGTGGGCCTGTCGGCCTTCGCCGACTACCTGCCAAGGCAAGTCTCCGGCGGTATGCAGCAGCGGGCCGGCCTGGCACGAGCCCTGGTGGCGGAGCCGGACATCTTATTGATGGACGAGCCGTTCGGAGCGCTCGACGCCTTCACGCGGCTGCGCTTGCAGGAAGAATTAGCAACGATAGTCACCCGTACTTCGGCAACCACAGTGTTTGTGACGCACGATGTCGATGAAGCGGTATTCCTTTCCGATCGTGTTGCAGTGATGTCGATTGATCCAGGCATGATCAAAGAGGTCGTACCGATTACCCTTCCCCGACCGCGATTGACGCGCGCGGAATTGCTTGACAACTCGGTGGCCGCCGACCTTCGCGACAGGGTCCTCGGCCTTGTGATCGGGGCAAAGCCTGCCCACCCGGCGCGGGCCACGAGCTGATCGCCTCGATCCGTCGTCTTCCTTGCCTCGAGACGTGGTGTCGGGTTGCTTGCGGGTTGGCGCGCCGCGCTGCTAGATTGAATATCGTATCCAGTACCGAATTGTAATGGTATCGATTGACGAATGGCCGAAGGGCATCGACGAAAGGCATCGCAGTGGCCAAATCCGTGACGACTACTACAACGGTTACCCATTACGAGATCCAGAAACAGCGCCGTGCGCAGGTGCTCGAGGACTGGCGCAAATATCGGACAGTTCTCGTTCGGGCCGCCGACGTCGTCCTTGAAGAGGATCCTGCTCGGCGGATGCGTCGCGGTGTCTACATGGGTCCGGACGGCGAGCATCCGACGAAGGTTCTCGACGCCACGCTGCACGAGATTCCGGCTCACACGACGACGACCATCCATCGGCACTCTTGGGACGCGATTATGTTCGTGACCAAGGGTTCTGGCTGGACCGAGATCGATGGCCAGCGCATTCGATTCCGCCCGTGGGACACGTTGCACCTGCCCAGTTGGGCCTGGCACCGGCACGGCAACGACGCCGATGAAGACGTTCAGTTCGTGACCTGGAGCGTCGAGCCGATGTATGAGTCATTCGGATTCGCGATTGTCGAAGAAGGCGGCGATACCCCCTTCAAAGAACTTCCCGGTCCACCGCAAGCCGCACCAGGGGGTACGGGCACCGACCCGTACGCGCGTCGAGTAAGGCGATTGGCGGAACAGGCGCCCGGCAACGTCGACCGGCGTTTGATCACGCGCTGGGACGAGATCACGCCGAAGGTGACCAAGCGCGGCGCGCGAAGCATGTTCCTTGTCGACCAGTCGATCGGTAACCGCACGGCGGGCCTAAGCGCCGTCATGCATGAGCTTGCGCCCGGGCTTTGGCAATCGCGGCACCGTCACGGTGGCGAGGCTTGGCTGCACGTCGTTAGTGGGCATGGGCACAGCGATGTCGACGACGTCTCGTACGAATGGGGACCCGGCGAC
>JBOGEK010000245.1:0-3374 GCA_050743645.1 Acidothermaceae bacterium | reverse complement strand
CGTGGCATCTGCGCGCGTCCTGGAGAAGGTCGGGTTCGTGCGTGAAGGGACGTTGCGGGAAAACTGCGTAGTCAACGGCGAGGTATCGGACTCGTGGATGTTCGGGCTGATCAGGCGGGAGTGGCAGCCGTCGTTCGAGCCGGTTCCCGCCCGCTGAGCCCTGACCTGATTTTTATGGCACGCTGGACTCATGTGTCGAAACATTCGCGTCCTGCACAACTTTGAGCCACCGGCGACGGACGACGAGGTGCGCGCCGCGGCCATTCAGTACGTGCGCAAGGTCAGCGGCACGACGAAGCCGTCGGCAGCCAACCATGCTGCCTTCGATGAGGCGGTCGACGAGATCGCCCGCGTTACCGCGACCCTGCTCGACTCCCTGACGACCACCGCCGCCAAGAAGGACCGCGCCGTCGAGGCGACCAAGGCCCGCGCCCGCGCCGCCTCCCGGTACGGCAACACCCAGTCGGCATAGCCACCAAGTAGAGCAGCACTTAGTTCTTACCGAGCCCGACTTAGGTGACCGCCCGCTTCACCAGTTTGGCGATCTTCGCCTCGTCGGCGGTGGTCAACGTTTTGAGCGCGTAGTAAGTCGGCCACATCTCACCGTCGTCGAGGTTGGCCTTGTCGGTGAACCCGAGGGTGGCGTAGCGGGCCTTGAATTTCCCGGCGCTTTGGAAAAAACAAACGACGTTGCCGTCCTTGGCGTATGCGGGCATCCCGTACCAGGTCTTAGGAGCAAGCTGGGGTGCGGTGGAGGTGATGAGCTTGTGCAGCCGTTCGGCCATCTCGCGATCGGACGGCGACATCTCGGCGATCTTGGTCAGGCAGTCAGCTTCGGCGTCGGCCCTATTACCGCTCGCCTTTCGTTCCTTGATTAGCTCCTTCATGGCAGCCTTCTCTTCGGCGGTGAATGCCTTCGAGGTGGCGCTGCGGGCGGCCTTCTTTGCTTCGGGCACTAGGGTTTCTCCTCCTGCAGTGACGGTGCGTATGAGAGCCCAACGACGGCGCCTTCAGGTGAAAGAAGACGTGCCACCGTTTGTCCCCATGGTTCGACCTTGGCATCGTGCAGCATCTGGTATCCACGGGAACGCAGCTCCTGCACGCCGTCTGCGACCGCGTTCGCATCTGCCAGTTCGAATTCGAGGCTCATCTGCGGTCTTGTTATGTCGTCGGGCCAGGTGCGCGTACCGAAGCAAGCTTCCGCAGCCTGTTCGATCGGCCACACACCAAAGTGGTTACACCCGCGTATTTCCTCGCTGGCGAAGTAGTCGCCGTCGAGTTGCTTGAGAGGCAACCCAAGGACGTCCATATACAGCGTGCGGCTGGCTGTTGCGTCCGCGGTGATCACCGCGACGCTGGTTACGGACTCGATCTGCACGTTCCGCCTCCGGTGTCGGCACTTTCGACCATAGCTCTACCAACGTCGGGAAACGCTGTCGTCGGGTCGTGAACCGCCACCCCGGTACATCAGTGGGCCATTGCCGGGCAAAGCGTGCCGTGCATCGTCCAGGCTTGCCAGTTGTGCCCCGTCTCGATGAACGCCGCACACTCAGCTTTGTGGTGACGGTCCAGGTCCGCGACAAGAAGCCAACCTCGAAGTCGGCGAGCGCCTCGCAGCGCCGTACGGGTCGACCCGTCGGGTAGCGATGCACCTCTCCGGGAACAATCCCGCGGTGGATCAATCAGGGCAGCGGCGCGAAGAGGCCGCGTGGCGTGTGCGATTTGGTATCGCCATCGGACTCGTCGTTGCATTCGTTGCATTAACCGTGCTCGGCTTGGCTCGTGCCGACTGGATCTTCGCAGGAGTCCTTGCCACGTCCGCGGGTATTGCAGCCGCGCGCGCGTGGCTGATGTTCGCGTCGCGCCAGCCAATCTCCTACCTGGGCGCAGTCGTGATCTTGCTTACAGGACCGGGCCAATTCATAGCGAAGAGTGGACGGCGCGAAAGTGGCGTGGTTGAGCCAACTCGGCCAGGACCTCACCCCTGAGAATCAGGCGTCCCTGCAGCCTAAGCTGTGTAGTCGGCGTCGGTAACGTGTTCGAGCGAGGTCACGACCTGGCCTTGCTCGTCTGCCTCGTGCATCGCGATATGAGCCATGAAACGGTCAGGCGTGGCGCCGTGCCAGTGCTCCTCGTTGGGCTCGATATAGACGACGTCGCCGGGTCGAATCTCGACGGCCCTTGCCACCTCGATAAGAGACGTAACCGATGCCGGGGTCGCGTCGATCGCATTCGTGGGGCTCGTTGCGGTGACGACGCGACGATGGTGGAGGCGGCGGAGGCCGCCGCGATATGGCCCCTGGTCAAATCTATGAACGGGCAACTAGCACCGGGTCCCCCAGGGCGGACGACCAAGCAGGGGCCGGATCGCGAAGCGATCCCGGCCCCTGCTTGCTTTACGACGTCCGGACTAATTACTCGGCTGCCGTGCCACCGTCAGTACTCGTGGGGGCCGACGGTGCTGCCTCTTCGAGCACCGGCACGGTTTCTGGGACCATCGCAGGCTTCGGCTCGCCGCGGAACACGAAATGCGGCTGGTCGTCAGGCGTGTCGGTTCCGCCGGTGCCTTCGACGTCGACGACCACGATCTGGCCCGACTTCAACTCACCGAAGAGAATCTTCTCCGACAGCACGTCTTCGATCTCTCGCTGGATCGTGCGCCGCAACGGACGCGCGCCCAACACCGGGTCGTAGCCCTTCTTCGCCAGCAGCGCCTTAGCCGCGGGCGTGAGTTCAAGACCCATGTCGCGGTCACGCATGCGCAGGTCGACCTTGGCCAACATGAGGTCGACGATCGTGACGATCTCGGGCTCGGTGAGCTGGTGGAACACCACGACGTCGTCGACACGGTTCAAGAACTCAGGCCGGAAGTGCTGCTTGAGCTCGTCCTGCACCTTCGCCTTCATGCGGTCATAGGTGCCCTCGGCGTCGTGCTCTTTCGTGAATCCCATGTTGAAACCCTTGGTGATATCACGAGTGCCGAGGTTGGTGGTCATGATGATGACCGTGTTCTTGAAGTCGATCACCCGACCTTGCGCGTCGGTGAGCCGGCCGTCTTCGAGAATCTGCAACAGCGAGTTGAAGATGTCGGGGTGGGCCTTCTCGACTTCGTCGAACAGCACGACCGAGAACGGCTTGCGCCGCACCTTCTCGGTGAGCTGTCCGCCCTCGTCGTAACCGACGTAACCAGGAGGCGAACCGAACAACCGCGAGACCGTGTGCTTCTCCATGAACTCGCTCATGTCGAGGTGGATCAGCGAGTCTTCGTCACCTAAGATGAACTCGGCGATCGTCTTGGACAGCTCTGTCTTACCGATGCCTGATGGGCCGGCGAAAATGAACGAACCGCCCGGCCGCTTCGGGTCTTTCAGGCC
>JBOGEK010000244.1:0-2314 GCA_050743645.1 Acidothermaceae bacterium | reverse complement strand
AGACGTGCGGCAGGTCGGCGTCGGCGATGCCGGGCCCTTCGTCGGCGACGTACAGCCGCCCGTCGTAGAGCCGAACGAACACCCGCCCGTTCGGCGGGCTCCACTTCACCGCGTTGTCGAGCAGGTTCGTCACCGCGCGTTCGAGCGAACTCGAATCTCCGTGCACCACCCACGGATGAATGTCGACCTCGAACTGAATATGCAAAGCGCGGCGCCGCACGCGTTCGACAGCGCGCTCGACGACGACAGCCAGGTCGACGTCTTCACGGCTGGCGTTCGGCGCCTCGTCACGCGCGAGCTCGACAAGGTCGGCGACCAGCCCTGATAGCTCTTCGATTTGAGCTCGGACGTCGGAAAGCAGCGCCGCTTGTTCGGCGTCCGACAACCCGTTGTCGCCTGCCGCATCACTTTGGGCGAGCAGATCGATATTCGTGCGCAGGCTCGTCAGCGGTGTGCGCAGTTCATGACCCGCGTCGGCGACGAGCTGGCGCTGACTGGTCTGCGAAAGCTCCAGCGCCGCGACCATGGAGTTGAAGCTACGGGCCAACCGGCCGAGTTCGTCGAATGTGTCGAGATCGATAGGCGTGAGTTGGCCGGTTCGGGTGATGTGCTCGATGTTCTTGGTCAATCGCTCGACCGGTCGAAGCCCGGCTCGCGCAACGATCAAACCGGCGATGGCGGCGAACACGATGCCGGCGACTCCCACGGAAAGCAACACCACACCGAGCCGGTCGAGAGTGGCGAGCGTGTCAGACATCGACCGAGCGAGCACCAGTGCCTGACCCTGGCCCGAGTTGATCGACGCCACCCGATAGTCGACGCCGCCGATCCGCATCGTGCGCAGTGACTGCTGCGAATCGCCTTGTGCAACAGCGAGTTCTGGGCCTGAAGTCAGCGGCTTGACGAAGGCCCGATCTTGGTCGTTGGCATAGACGATTCCGTCAGCAGTGACGAAAAAAACCTTGTTCTCGGCCGTCAGCAAAAGCAGGGTCGGCTGCGACATCACCGACTCGGGATCAAGCTGCAGGCTCGCCGCGCGCTCGGCCCGCGACCGCAACGAGGAATCGAGCTGGTGGTAGAGCTCGACCCGCATCGTGAAATAGGCCGCCAGCGAGACGATCGCCACCGCAAAACCCGCCGCCATTGCCACGAGCAGCGCAACCCGCGCCCGCAAGGTCATACCGGCAAACGAAGCCGCCGCTGACGACTGCCGCTCAGGATCGCCGTGCGAGCGGTGAAAAAACGAAGTCACGACGGCCGCTCACGCAACGAATAACCGACGCCACGTGCGGTCTGGATGAGTCGCGGTTCGCCTTCGGCTTCGAGCTTTCGCCGAAGGTAACCCACGTAGACTTCAAGGGAGTTCGCCGTGGTCGGGAAGTCGTAGCCCCACACTTCTTCGAGAATCTGGCCACGCTCGAGCACCTGGCGGGGGTGCCGCAGGAACAACTCAAGCAAGTGAAACTCCGTGCGGGTCAACGAGATCAGTCGCTCGCCGCGCCAAACCTCTCGGGTGCCCAGGTCGAGCGTGAGATCGGCGAATTGCATTTGCTGAGCAGCGTCGGCACTGGTGAGTGTTCGACGCAACAAGGCGCGCAACCTCGCCAGTAGCTCTTCGAGCGCGAAGGGTTTCACGAGGTAATCGTCGGCGCCCGCGTCGAGACCGGCGACGCGGTCGGAGATCGTCTCGCGAGCGGTCAACATCAACACCGGAATGTCTTCACCGGCGGCCCGCAATCGGCGGCATGCCTCAAGACCGTCGAGGCCAGGCATCATCACGTCGAGCACGACCGCGTCGGGCCGGTTCAAGGCGATCGCAGCCAAGCCGCGCTGGCCGTCTTCGGCGAGGTCGACCTCGTAGCCGTTGAACGCCAGCGAACGACGTAGCGAGTCCCTGACCCCAGGGTCGTCGTCGACGACAAGGATGCGCACGGATCAAGTCTGCCCTGCGACGCTGAACGAATCCTGAAAGGCTCTCGGATCAGGTCGCTGGAGGGCTTCCCGCGTGGATCGCCCTCACATCGTCTATGTGGTCGGCGTCGCCAGCCCGCTTGTCGGGCCGGTAGCGCAACACTCGGGCGAAGCGGAGCGCTACTCCTCCGGGATATCGCGAACTCGTCTGCACGCCGTCGAACGCGATCTCGACGACGAGCTCGGGTGCGACGTAAACGGTGTAGGCGTCACGATGGGTCTCCAACCGCAGGAACTCCTTCGTCTGCCAGACCAGCAGGTCGTCGGTGAGGCCCTTGAAGGTCTTGCCCAGCATGACGAAACCGCCGTCACCGTCGCGGGCGCCCAGATGCAGGTTCGACAG
>JBOGEK010000243.1:0-10625 GCA_050743645.1 Acidothermaceae bacterium | reverse complement strand
ACTCAAGCGCTGGGGCGAATATTTTGCTGCGGTCGCCACTGCGATTTTCCTGCCGTACGAGGTCTACGAACTCACCGAGAAGCTCAGCGTCGTCCGTGTGGGCGCGTTCGTCATCAATGTCGCGGCTGTCGTCTACCTGTTGCTCACGAAGCGATTGTTCGGATTGCGCGGCGGCCATGCGGCCTACGAGGCGCAACGCCACGAAGAGTCGCTGCTCGAAGTTGAGCACGCTGCCGAAACTTCCGACGCCGCTGCGCCTCCGAAGGAGCAGCCTGCGTCGGCGTGATCCGCCGGCTATCGGCGATTTGGCGTGCGATCTTTCGCCGTACAGCACTTGCTTGCGAGATCGTCCGGTGTGACGCTTGACCTATATGTACTACTCGAGCGTGAGGTCCCGATGATCTCGGTTGGTCCGCCTCGAGTCCCGGCGACGTCGTCCGGTAAACCGGACCCGCCCGGCCGAGACCCTGACGCACACGCCGTCGCCCCGGCTTGCCCTCACGCGATCGTGAGGGAGGAAAAGTGAGTCAGATCCGGGTCCCTGAAGCGAAGACGTCGGTTCCTGTCGCCGATACGGCACCGAGCCTGCCGCAGCCCCAGATCGGCGATCCGGGTCCGCTGGGCCTGGCGGGTTTCGCGATGACGACGTTCGTCCTCAGCGTGTTCAACACGAACATGATCAGTGACACCGTCGGAGCTGCCGTGCTCCCGCTGGCGCTTTTCTACGGCGGGCTGGCGCAATTGCTAGCTGGTATGTGGGAATTCCGCAAGGGCAACACGTTCGGCGCAGTCGCGTTCTCGTCGTACGGCGCGTTCTGGTTGTCGTTCGCGGCTTACGTCAAGTTTGTCGCTCCTGGACTGCCGGCAGCAGACGCCGGCAACGCCACCGGACTCTTCTTGCTGGCGTGGGCGATCTTCACGCTGTACATGACCGTCGCCGCGATGCGCACCAACGGCGCAGTGCTCGCCGTGTTCGTCACGTTGACCATCACCTACATCTTGTTGACGATCGGCAACTTCGCCACCAGCCCGAACGTGCTCAAGGCCGGCGGCGCGATGGGCATCGTCACTGCGGTATGCGCTTGGTACGCATCGTTTGCCGCCGTCACGAACGGCACGTGGGGCCGCACCGTCATGCCGACCTGGCCACTGTCGGACGGCAGTCCGGTGCTCCGCCGCCGCACCGTGATGGATGCTCACCACACGGCGACTCCCGTCGTGCACTAACGCCCTTTCGCTGTAACTGAGCGGCCGTCTCGATCACTTCGAGGCGGCCGCTTCGCGTCGTCCGCTTCAATCCACCAGCGACCGCGCAGCCTCGAAGACGTCGATTTCGCCGGCCACCACGCTGGCAGCAACAGCGCCGAGCCTCGCATCGTCGCGGCGCA
Source organism: Acidothermaceae bacterium (assembly GCA_050743645.1). Classification (GTDB taxonomy): domain Bacteria; phylum Actinomycetota; class Actinomycetes; order Acidothermales; family Acidothermaceae; genus JBOGEK01. The sequence continues at coordinate 9,237 of JBOGEK010000243.1, read as the reverse complement.
ACCCGAACCGAGACGCCAGCATCGAGGTCGCCAGCGCCCGCACTTCGTGAGCGGCGCGCGCGACCCGACGTCGTCCGCCTTCGCCTGACGACGCGAGCCAGCCGCGATGCTTGCCGATCGCGTCGAGCAGTTCGGCAGTTCCACCTTCTGCGGTCGCGACACACCGGACGACGGAGGGCCGCCACGCGCCGGGCTTTCGATCAGTGACCGTCGACACCATGTGCCGCAACTCGCGAATTGCGTCGTCGGCGCCGTCACGATCTGCCTTGTTCACAACGAGAATGTCAGCCACTTCAAGCAAGCCGGCCTTCGCCGCTTGTACGCCGTCGCCCATGCCGGGCGCCACTAACACGACTGTCGTGTCGGCCATTGCGGCGATGTCGACCTCGGCCTGACCCACACCGACCGTTTCAACGAGCACGACGTCGAAAGCAGTTGCCTCAAGAACGCGAATTGCCTGCGGCGTAGCGAAAGCGAGCCCACCGAGTTGGCCGCGCGAAGCCATCGACCGGATGAAAACGCCGTCGTCGGTCGCGTGGATCTGCATTCGCACCCGGTCGCCGAGCAACGCACCCCCGGTAAATGGCGAACTCGGATCGACAGCGAGAACCGCAACCCGTTTGCCACACCCTCGCCAGTGACCGATCAGCGCGGACGACGTCGTCGACTTGCCGACGCCTGGCGCACCAGTTAGCCCTATGACGTAAGGGTTCTCCGCAGACTTTGGCAGCTTGCTGAACGCCGACATCAGTTCAGGTAGCAGCGGGTCGTCGTCTTCGACCAGCGAGATCGCGCGACCGATCGCGCGGGGCTCACCAGCGCGTGCGGCGCTCACCAGCGCATCGACGTCAACCATCGATCGTTCAGCCTGCGACCCGGATCACGAGCGCATCGCCTTGCCCGCCGCCACCGCAAAGCCCCGCTGCGCCGACACCCCCACCGCGCCGCTGCAGTTCATAGGCAAGGTGGACGACGAGACGCGCACCCGACATGCCGATCGGATGCCCCAACGCGATCGCCCCACCGTTGACGTTCACTTTCGATTCGTCGATTTCCAACTCACGCATCGATTGGATCGCGACTGCGGCAAAAGCCTCGTTGATTTCGAACAACTCGATGTCGGACGCCGCCAACCGTTCTCGGCCGAGCGCTTTCGTGATAGCTCGGGAAGGCTGCGAATGCAGGGAATTGTCCGGCCCAGCAACGACACCGTGCGCGCCGATCTCGGCGAGAATCGGCCAACCGCGCGCTTCGGCGTTGGCCCGACTCGTCACCAGCACCGCGGCTGCGCCGTCCGAAATTTGTGAAGAGCTACCAGCTGTGATCGTTCCGTCGCTGGCGAACGCGGGCTTCAGTTTGGCCAATGATTCGACTGTGGTGTCGGGCCTGATGCCCTCGTCGGCGTTGACCACCAACGGCTCTCCGCGTCGCTGTTGAACCTCTACGGGCACGATCTCGGCGTCGAAGAGACCGTCTTTGCGAGCAGCAGCAGCACGTTGGTGAGATCGGGCCGCGAACGCGTCTTGTTCTTCGCGGCCGATGCGCAGTTTCGCGTTGTGCTTCTCGGTCGACTCGCCCATTGCGAGGTGGTCGAAGGCATCGGTGAGGCCGTCGTGCGCCATCGCATCGATCAACTCGACCGAGCCGTATTTGAAGCCGCGCCGTGATTTCGGCAGCAGATGCGGCGCGTTAGTCATTGATTCCATGCCGCCGGCCACGACCGTTTCGTACTCGCCGGCCCGAATCAGCTGGTCGGCTAGTGCGATTGCGTCGAGCCCCGAAAGGCAGACCTTGTTGATCGTCAGAGACGGAACGCTCATCGGAATTCCTGCGGCCGCAGCCGCCTGCCGTGCCGGGATCTGGCCCGCGCCCGCCTGCATCACTTTTAACATGATCTCGTAGTCGACGTCGGCCCCGGCGGCGCCTGCCCGCTCGAGTGCGGCCCTGATCGCGACGGCGCCCAGGGCCGCCCCACTGAGGTCGGCCAACCCGCCGAGCAGCCGGCCGATCGGGGTCCGGGCTGCTCCGACGATCACCGAACCGGTACCAAGTGCCATCGCGCGCTCCTTCGCTCAGGTGCCTTCCAGGCTATGCCGCGGCCAGCCCGTACGCGCCACTTGGCCGCCTCGGGTCGGGGGTTCGGGTTGCCACGGTCGGCGGAACGGCCGCGGCACCCGGTGCTGGGGCCCAAACACGTATCGTGACGGCCACCAGCACTCCCGAGGAGGTGTCGTGCCCATGCTGCTCAACCGGATCGACCACGTCGGCATCGCCGTCACCGATCTCGACGCGGCCGTCAAGCGCTACACCGAAACGTTCGGGCTCCGCCTGGTCGCCACCGAGACGAACACCGAGCAAGGCGTTCGCGAAGCGATGCTTGCACTTTCCGACGAGCTACTCGACGGCATCATCGGGCCGGACGCCGCCCTGCCAGGCGCGCGTCCAGCCTCGTATGTGCAGCTTCTCGAGCCGTTGGACGGCGACACGCCCGTCGGCCGTTTTCTGGCCCGTCGGGGAGAAGGCCTGCACCACGTCGGATACGCCGTCACTGACGTGACCGTGGCCCTAAAAACCCTTTCCGCGCAAGGGGTTTCGCTCGTCGACAGCCGCGCGCGACATGGCTCGCTCGGCGCGTCGATCGCATTCATGCACCCGCGCGATCTGTTCGGCGTGCTCACGGAACTCGTCGAAGCCGCCCGCTCCTGACATCATCTGCACATGTCGCAGATGCTGCCTGCCGCGCACTCCGCCGTCCATACCGCCGTTTCGTCGGCGCACATCGTCGCCGCGAAGCTACCGGAGCCGACCGCCAAGGTCACGATCCCGATCATCGTGGTGTTCGCGCTGCTCGCGATCCTGGCGCTGGTGCGCAAGCTGATCGCGCTCGCCCTGATCGCAATCATCGTGGTCGGCGGCTTTGTCGCGTACCAATCGGGCGCGTTCGACAAGTGGGTCGACAAGGGCAAGCAGGTCATCAACCAGCAGAAGTGAACCCGGCGAGCGCGGCTGCGAACGCGTCGGGGGTCTCGACCGCGCTGAAGTGACCGGCCTGGGGCAGTTCTACCAGCTCGGCGACGGGGAGAGCCGCAGCCATCGCGCGCGCTTGCGCAACCGTGGCCAGGCCGTCCTCGCTGCCAACGATCACCAGCGCAGGCACCGCGATGTGGCGGAGCGTGTCGAACGAATCGGGCCGGGCCGCCATCGAGCGCTGCCACCAAGCCGCCGACGCGGACCGCGCCGATGCGACCAGGTCGCTGACGAATGCCATCGCGCTAGGCCGCTCGCGCTTCGTCGTCTCACCAACGAGCGTCGGCAGCACGTCCTTGGTGAGCACCCTGGAAGTGCCTTCTGTGTCGAGCGTTTCGGCCATCGCCAACCTGTTTGCGCGCGCATTTTCGACGTCCGCGTCGGCCTTGGTATCGGCGAGCACGATGGCCGCCACGCGCTCCGGGTGGCGCCGCATGAAGGCCATTGTGGTGTAGCCGCCCATCGAGAGTCCGCCGATGATTGCCCGGTCGATACCACTCAGATCGAGAAAGCGGGCGACGTCGTCGGCGAGCAGGTCGAGCGACGGCGGATCGTCGTCGAGCGGCACCTCACCGGCGCCGCGGAAGTCAGGCGTCAGCAGCTCGACGTCGGCGGGCAGGGCGGCGCGTAACGGCTCCCACATCCGGCTCGACACCGGAAAAGCGTGCAGCAACACGATCGGTAACGGCATGGGCTGACGCTACCCGCCGATTTGCTGTTTCATGGGAACCATGACCCAGCCCGTGACCCAACCACAGCGCGATCGCGAAATCGTGACCGCCAGCCACGACCTTGACGTATCGCCCGCCCTGACCGCTTTCATGCGCCAGGGTTGGGCCGAACCGGCTGCCGCACACGCCGAACCCGCCGACGTCGCGCCCTACGCGTCCAAGCGTCGAGCCATGGTGTCGGCAGCGTTCCCCGGCAGGCCGATCGTGGTGGCCTCCGGCACGCCGAAGACGCGCAACAACGACGTCCCGTACCCGTTTCGCGCGAGTAGCAGCTTCGTCTGGTTGACCGGCTCGGCGACGCCCGAAGCGGTGCTCGTGATGACGCCCGAAAGCGGCACACATTCGGCCACCCTGTTCACGCGCCCGAGCGCGTCTCGCGACGAGAGCGAGGAGTTCTACCGCGACCGGATACACGGCTCGTTATGGACCGGCCCGCGACCAACCTTGCCTGAAGTCTCAGCCACTCTCGGGTTGCCGACGCGTCCACTCGACGAACTCGACGAGGTGCTCGCCTCGCTCCCCGCGCCGCTGGTGTTGCGTGGCTACGATCCCGTCGTCGACGGCCTGATTGCACCCGGCCCGGACGATGAAACACTTGCCGTCGCGCTCGACGACTTGCGGTTGGTGAAGGACGATTTTGAGATCGCGCAGCTGGCAATTGCGGCCGATGCGAGTGTCCGCGGTTTTGCCGACGTCGTAAGGGAATTGGCGACCGCAAAGCTCACCAGCGAGCGGTGGATCGAGGGTACGTTCTGGCGCCGCGCCCGCGTCGAGGGCAACGACGTCGGCTACGGGTCGATCGCGGCAGCCGGCGAACATGCTTGCGTGTTGCACTGGACCCTCAATGACGGCCCGGTGCGCGACGGTGACTTGTTGCTGCTCGATGCAGGCGTCGAGGCGCGATCGCTCTACACCGCCGACGTAACCCGAACGTTGCCTGTCAGTGGGCACTTTTCGCCGGCCCAACGGCGGGTTTACGACCTCGTCTACGAGGCGCAGGAAGCCGCATTGGCTCAGGTACGGCCCGGCGCGACTTTTCACGACTACTGGCGGGCTGCACAAGGCGTGCTGGCAAAAGGCCTTGTTGCGTGGGGAATTCTGCCGCCGTCGGCTGCCGATCTCGACGGTGACGACGGTGATCTGCATCGCCGCTACACCTTGCACGGCACCGGCCACATGCTCGGGCTCGACGTGCACGACTGCGCGGTCGCGCGCAAAGAGAATTACCACGACGGTGCCCTCGAAGTGGGTCACGTTCTCACGGTCGAGCCCGGTTTGTACTTCCAGACCGACGACCTCACCGTGCCAGCCGAGTTGAGGGGAATCGGCGTACGCATCGAGGACGACGTCGTAGTGACCGAGGACGGTTACCGCAACCTCACCGCCGCACTGCCGCGCGAGGCCAGTGCGGTCGAAGAGTGGATGGCGAGCCTCACGGCAAAGGACGTTTGAAGCCCTCGTGCGTCGCCGTGAATCCGAGGCGCGCGTAGAAGCGATGGGCCTCGGTGCGCACCTTGTTGCTGGTCAGCTGCACGCGATAACTGCCCCATGCACGCGCCACGTCGACGGCCCGGTCGATCAGCAGCGAACCGACTCCCTGACCGCGAACGTCCGGATGCACGTGCACCCCTTCGATCTCGGCACACAGCCCGCCCCTGTGGTGAAATTGGCGGACGCCGAAAACCTGGCAAGTGCCGACGACCTGGCCATCTCGCTCGGCTACCAGCAATTCGTTGTACGGCGCCGCTGCGATTTCGGCCAGCGCCCGGGCATATGACTCGCGGTCGTCGATGGATTCCTGGTCGGGCCGAAGCGTGCCCAGGCTGAGCAGTTCGACGAGCCGATCGATGTCGCCATCGCGCGCGTGCCGGATCACGACGGCTGACGTGTCGTTCACTGCGGTCCCTTCTTGCGGCTACCGAATGGGCCGCTGCTGACACTGTCAGCGCGGGCGTCGGCGGTCACGCGCATTCCAGCAGGGCGTGTGCCAATGTCTACGCCGGTCGATCGATTCGCTGGGCCACGCGACGACATGCGGCGTAGCGGGCCTGATTTCCTGGTCGCATCCCGGGCAACGGTAGGCCTTCGTCGACGACGAGCCGGTGATTCGACGCACGATCCATTCGTCGCCACGCGAATCGACCTCGACCGACTGGAAGCCGCCGAGCAGGCCGGTCTCTCCCTCATCGTCTGCCTCGACGTTCGACGCCGACCGTCGAGACGGCCGAGTTCTGCGCGGACTCATGCGTCGACACGCGCCTGAATTCGTGCTGCGCAGCTATAGACATTCATCGCGGCACCGCGCAAGAAGCCGACGAGGGTAAGGCCTACAGAATCGGCGAACTCGACGGCGAGCGTCGATGGCGCCGACACAGCTGCAAGCACTGGAATGCCTGCCACGTAAGCCTTTTGCACCAACTCGAACGACACGCGACCACTCACCATCAAGACGCTCGCCGACAGCGGCAGCCGTTGTTCGCGAACCGCCCAGCCGACGACCTTGTCGACCGCGTTATGCCGCCCGACATCTTCACGTAACGCGAGCATTTCGCCGTCCGGCGAAAAAAGAGCAGCAGCATGCAACCCGCCGGTGCTCTCGAAGACTTTCTGTGCCCCGCGAAGCTTTTCGGGCAGCATGGCGAGAACTGCCGGCGCGACCGTGACGTCGTCAGCATGCAAGTCGAAGGACGACCGAATGCGGACGGCGTCGATGCTGGCCTTGCCGCAGACTCCGCACGAACTGGTGGTGTAGAAGTTGCGGCTGACCGAGGTGCCGAGCGGCGGTGCGTCACCGTCGAGCGACACGTCGATCACGTTGTAGGTATTGCGGCCGTCGGCGTCGGCGCCTGCGCAGTAACGCATCGCCGAAAGTTGCTCGGCGGCCGTGACGAGCCCTTCGGTAAAGGTGAATCCGGCCACCAGGTCGAAGTCGTCGCCCGGCGTGCGCATCGTGACCGCGATCGCCGTGCCGCCGACGCGGATCTCGAGCGGCTCCTCAGCCACCAACGTGTCGAAGCGCTCGGCCGCGGCCTCGCCGTCGAGGTGCACGATGCGCTTGCGTTCGGTGACCCGTCCCATATCAAAGAGCCTAAGCCCGGATTGGTGGGTGTCAGCAGACCCACCTGATGGAAGGACCAGAGGCACAGGGCAGATGATGTGCCTAACCGCAAGCCGAAAGGTAACAAATGAGCGAGCTGGATTCATGGGTGACGTTGGTCTGTGGCGAGCTCGGCATCGATCTGGCGGTGGCACCCGACGCTGTGCTCGATGTGGCGCGTGACGTCGCCCACGGGGTGAACCGGCCGGCCGCTCCGATGACGACGTTCCTGCTCGGCCGCGCGGTCGAAAGCGGGGTGCTTCTCGAAGAGGCCGCGAAGCGCATCAGCCAGTTGGCGTCGACGTGGGAGTACGACGAAACCGCTACGGAGCAGCCGCTTCCTGACTAGTCGCCACGGTCGCTGCGAGTGGCTGCCACCGCTCGGGCTCGGGCCAGGTCGGCCGGCGTATCGCAATCGAGCGCCTCGTCGTCGCGGGCCGAAACCTCTGCTATGTCGAGACCTTCAACCAACGCGCGCACTGACTGTTCTGCCCAGTTTCGGCTTGTCCCTCGTGCCCGCAACGTGTCGGTGACATAAGCGGCAATCAATGGCTGGCGTCGTCCGTCTTCGTCGATGAGCATCGCAGCGTCGTGCCCGGACACCGCCTCGAGCAACCTGATAATCGCCGTCGCGGCAAACGGCATGTCACCCGCCACGACCACCACGACCGGCCGCCGCACAAGCGTCAGTGCATGAACAATGGCGGACGCCGGGCCGCTGCCGGGCGGATGCTCGCGGGTCCAGATCAGCTCTGCGTCGGAGCCGGCCTCGAACGAATGCCGCTGGGACGTCGGCCGATGGCTCGGACGACGCGGGCCGACCACCACTGTCGTGGCTGCCGCGGCGACCGCCAGCACAGCGTGGTCGAGCAGGCTCAGATCGCCGACGTGCAGCAGAACCTTGTCGAGGTTCTGCTCGTGGTCAACACCACGCGCTGGATCAGCGCGAGCGCCAATGCCCATACGCTCGCCGCGACCACCCGCAAGAACGATCGCGTCGAACCCCGATTCGTCGGCCATACCGGCACCCTACGTGCCGTTTGCCTGCGCCGAATGGACATCCGCTGACGGCGAGCGCCGCGCCTTGCACGGGTTGTGACGGTTCTGCGACATTGCTTCAGCCTGCGGTTTCCACAGGCTGTTTTTCCTTAATCCACAGGTATTTCGGGTCGTTGCGGGGTTCGTGGTTTTGTCGGTGCCGGTCCGTAGGTTGGTGTGCATGTCAGCGACCAGCACCGGGTTCGACCATCCCGCGATCGACGCGCTCAACGCGATCGAGACCGGGCTGGTCGCCCTGGCCGACGCGGCCTTGTGGTCGCTGCCGGCCGGCGAGCTCGCCCACCTGCTGGTGCGGGCCGAACGGCTGGCCCGCCGCCTCGACGCCACCCTGGTCACCGTGACCAACCAAGCCGACGTGGCCGGCGTCGCCGAACATGAGGGCGCCACCTCCCTAGCCGCGTGGCTGCGCGAGCGCCGACGTGCCGACCACCGAAACCAAAACCCGGCTACGGCTACACCAGGCGCTGTCAGGGCGAGAGGTCACCGCGGCCGCGTACCGCAGCGGGCAGATCAGCCGGTCCGGCGCGATCGCGGTGTGCGAGGCGATCACCGCACTACCGCCCGAGGTGCCCGCCGCATTGACCGGTGAGGTGGAGGCCCTGCTCGTCGAGACAGCCACCGACGAAGGCTCCCGCGCCGTCGCGGCCCGGGCGAACGACATCATCCACCGGTTCGCCCCCCAAGAGTTAGCGACCCGCGAAACCCGCCAGGCCGACACCAACCGGCTCCAGCTACGACTCCACCCCGACGGCAGCCTCGGGCTACGCGCCCACCTCGACGTCGAAGCCGCCGCCCGGGTACTCCCTGTCCTCAGCGCCTACGCCACCCCCCGGCCGGCAACCGACGGCACCCCCGATTCTCGCGGCACCGACACCCGCTACGCCGACGCCCTCATCGACATCTGCGCTGCCGCCTCGACCGGTGCGCCGACAAGCCGCGGTGAACCACCCCACCTCGCCGTCACCATCAGCCTCGACGCGCTGCAAAACAAACTGCACACCGCACCCGGGCTGCTACCCACCGGCGCCACACTCTCCGCCGCCAGCACCCGCCGGCTGGCCTGCGACGCCCACATCATCCCCGTCGTGCTGGGCAGCGCATCGGAGCCGCTCGACATCGGCCGCGGCAGCCGCACCTGGCCCACCCCGATCCGGCGCGCCATCGAGACCCGCGACCACGGCTGCACCATGCCCGGCTGCGACCGGCCGAGCGCCTGGTGCGACACCCACCACCTCATCCACTGGATCGACGGCGGACCGACCTCGGTCACCAACGGCACCCTGCTCTGCCGACGACACCACACCCTGCTCCACCACCACGGCT
>JBOGEK010000242.1:0-3751 GCA_050743645.1 Acidothermaceae bacterium | reverse complement strand
TTCCCGGGTTGCGTAAAACAACTGCAGAGAGCGAGACGGAGATCGGCGATCGTTCTACTCGTCGTGACGAATTACTCCAAGCGGAGCGCATCTCGCGCGGGCCCTAGCGGACGCCCGTGACGTGATTCCAAGGAGTTGGTCTGAATGTCAAAGATCACGGCATTTGTCGAGAAAATCCTGACGGGCGCAAGCGCGACCTGGCTTTGAGGATCTTCGAAGAGCACCCGCCGACTTCCGTCTCGTTTTCTGTCTTCCCCCCATGAGGAGCGAGCATGCGCTCGTTACCGCGCAGTGCAGCCGTCTACATCTGCGCTGTCACGGTTGCTGCACTTGCCATCACCGTCGCAGCGGTGGGCCACGGCGGATTCGCCTGGCCGCAAGTGCTCTTCTTCGCTGCTCTCTATTGGATCGGCGACTTCGCGCCGGTGACGACAAAGCTGAAGCCGCTGGGCATGTCGACGAGCTTTCCGGTCGCGCTGGCTGCGGCGCTTCTGCTCGGTCCTTGGTCGGCGGCGGTCGTTTGCGTGCTGGGCACGGCATTGCGGGTGGCTCGTAGCCCTTGGTACAAGCGTGCCTTCAACAGTTCGCAAGTGGCATTGTGCGCGTTCGCGGCCGGGTACGTTTACACATTTATTCCCGGAAGCTCCGTCGGATTCACCGACGTTCATTTCCCGGCTGTGTTTCTAGCAGTTGGTTGCGCCGGCCTTGCGTACTCGCTCATCAATCACCTTTTGGTCGCGGTCGTCATCAACCGCACTACCGACATGCCACTTGCCAATGTTTGGTGGGGCGGCATGTCGGAGACTGCGTGGCCAAGCCTCGGCTACGGCCTGATCGGCCTGATGATCGCAGTGATGTGGGCGGGCGGGGTAGGGCCGGTTGCCGCGCTGCTTGTGTTGGCGCCAATGTTGGTTGCCCGCTGGGCAATTCAGCAGTATGCGGAGCAGCACAAGGCTTACGAGGCGACCGTCGCGTCATTGATTCGAGCGGTCGAGACGAAGGACTACTACACCCGCGGCCACAGCGAGCGCGTAGCGCAGGCGTCGGTTTTGATCGCCGAGCAACTCGGAATGCGCGAGGACCGGCTGGAGATGTTGCGTTACGCCGGAATGTTGCACGACGTCGGCAAGCTCGGGGTGCCGACCAAACTGCTGCAAAAGACGGGGCCGCTCGACGACTCCGAATTCGCCGCAATCAGAATGCATCCGAGCCGAGGCTTTGAAATGATCAACGGCATCTCGTTCCTCGACGAGGCCGTTCTTGGCGTGAAGCATCACCACGAGCGCGTCGATGGGCTCGGTTATCCCGATGGACTTTCGGGCCACGATATTCCTGAATTTGCAAGGGTTATTGCGGTCGCCGACGCGTTCGACTCGATGACGTCGACGCGTTCATACCGAAGCGCCAGAAAGGTCGACGCCGCAGTCGCAGAGCTTCGCAGGTGGGCCGGTACGCAGTTCGACGCTGTCATGGTCGAAGCGCTCATCACGGCGGTCGAGCAGCGTGGCTGGGAACCAAACGTCGCCGCCACCGACGAAGTCGTCGACCCTGCGGCCATCGCGTTCGTCGACCACGACGATCCATCGCGTGATCTCGCCGCCGCATTCGGTTACGGATCCCAACTCCAGACCAAAGTTTCGTGAACGTGACCGCACTGCCTGGGGCGGATCGAGAACTGCACCGAAGCACCGGGTTGAGTCGGGCGCTCGTGGCTATCGTCGCCGTCGGCGTCGTTGCATCGTTTGTCGCAAGTCTCGTTGCCGGAGTGACACGACTCGACGTCGCCTTGTCATTCGCCTTGCTCATCGCGATCGGTGATCTGATGAGGGTGCGACTGCCCGGGAATCGGCCGGCGGCACCGATCGCGCTCGCCGCTGCAATCGGCTACGCAATGCTTTTCAACGTCGGCGGTAGGCCGGTGCAACAAAGCGTCGCCCAGGTGGTCTGGGTAGTCGGCGCAGGTTGTTGCGCAGGATCGGTGGTGCATCTGCTCGCCCGACGACGTCCGCATTGGCCGTTGCTCGCGCGCCGCGTCGTCAGCGCAGCGCTCGTCTCGGCTGCCATTCGGTTGACCGCGCCACAAAGCCTGACCACACTGGATTTCTCTCAGTTCAAGCAGGAATTGCGCTGGGTTGCGATCCTCTTGGTGGCGATCGTTGCGCTCGCCTGCATCGTCGACGTCGTGCTAGCTGCAGCCATTCGTTCCGGCGCACGTACTGCTGCATTCGGCTGGTCGGTGCGCGACGAGTTCGGTGCGGCGACGGCGCTTTGGGCAGCGGTCGGTGCGACCGGCGTCCTCACGGCTCTCGCCACGCCGTCGATGAACCTTTATGCGTTGCCGACTTTTTGCGTGCCCCTGCTCCTCACCCAGTTCGCCTACCGGCGTTATGCAGCTATTCGCACGACGTACCGCGAGACGATCCGATCCCTGTCGCGGGTTACCGAGGTTGGCGGGTACGTCGAGGAAGGGCACGCGCACCGAGTCGGACTGCTCGCCGTAGCCGTCGGTCGCGAACTCGGCCTCACGGAGGGCGAGATCGCCGAACTTGAATACGCCGCGCTATTGCACGACATCGGCCAGCTCTCGCTTACCGACCCGATCCCTGGCGGTTCGACTCTTGTCGTCGCGCCGGTCGAACGCCGGCGGGTAGCTGAGCTCGGTGCCGACGTCATCAAGACGACCGGGGTGCTCGACCGGGTTGCCGAAATCGTCGCTCGGCAGGCCGATCCGTACCGCCGCCATCGCGAGGCCGCCGACGACACCCTCCCGGTCGAGAGCCGCATCATCAAGGCGGTCAGCGCATACGACGATCTCGTCGGCAAGAGCGACAACCCCGACGCCAGCGCCGACGCACTCGAGCGGCTGCGGCTCGGCATGGCGTACGAGTATGACCCGCAGGTCGTGCAGGCGCTCGCCCGCGTGGTCACCCGCAAGACCGCACGCTTGCGCCAAAACTCGGCCTGATTTTTTGGCCCGGCCGCACTGCTGGCCTCCCGTATCGGCACCGGTAGGTTCGGTGCTGCAGTGCCTGGACTGCTTTGCCCTGCCTGCGCTGCTCTGCAGTGCCTGCACTGCAGAGCCATACCGTGCCGAGCGAGAGGTCTGAGCTGGTGTTCGAGTCCGTTCTGGTCGCCAACCGCGGCGAGATCGCCCGTCGGGTGATCCGCACAGTGCAGCGCATGGGCCTGAAGGCCATCGCGGTCTACTCCGAAGCCGACGCCGAGTTGCCGTTCGTGACCGAGGCTGATGAAGCGGTGCTGCTGGGTGCCGCCGCGCCTGCGGAGAGTTATCTCGACATCGCCAAGGTGGTCGAGGCCGCCGCCCAGTCGGGCGCCCAGGCCGTTCACCCGGGGTACGGCTTCCTTTCCGAAAACGCCGCATTCGCCCAAGCCGTGATCGACGCCGGCCTGGTCTGGATCGGCCCTTCGCCGTCCGCCATCGTCGCGATGGGCGACAAGGTGGAGGCCCGGAACCTGGTCGGCGACGCAGGCGTGCCGGTCGCCCCCGGCACCCGCGAGCCGGTCGCCGACGTCGAGGCCGCCGTGCTCGCCGGCAAGGAGATCGGCTACCCGCTGATGGTCAAGGCCGCCGGTGGTGGCGGTGGGATCGGCATGAAGATCGCCCACGACGAAGACGAACTTCGGACGGCGTTCGCCACCGCCCAAGGTGCTGCCCAGCGTTTCTTCGCGAATCCCTCGATCCTGCTGGAGCGTTACGTCGCGTCGGCGCGCCACGTCGAGGTGCAGATCC
>JBOGEK010000241.1:0-2731 GCA_050743645.1 Acidothermaceae bacterium | reverse complement strand
TCTGCGTCGCGATCACCATGAACGGCTGCGGCAACGGACGCGGTAGGCCATCGACAGAGACCTGCCGTTCTTCCATCGCTTCGAGCAACGACGCCTGGGTTTTCGGCGGCGTTCGGTTGATCTCGTCGGCGAGCAGAAGGTTCGTGAAGACCGGCCCTTGCCTGAAGGTGAATTCGGCCGTGTGCGTGTCGTAGACGAGCGACCCGGTGACGTCACCGGGCATCAGGTCGGGCGTGAACTGCACGCGTTTGGTGTCGAGCGAAAGCGCCGCAGCCAAGGCCCGCACGAGCAGCGTTTTCGCCACGCCCGGAACGCCTTCGAGCAAGACGTGACCGTCGGCGAGCAACGCGACGATGACGCCGCTGACGACCGCGTCTTGCCCGACAACGGCCTTTGCGACCTCGGCTCGGACGGCGACGAACGCGTCCCGCGACTGGTCGATCGTCGTCGAACTCATGACGTGCGTACCTCCTGCTCGAGAGCGGTGAGTTGCCGGGCGAGGTCGACGAGAGCGTGATCGTCGGCAGGGGTTGGACCGTACAACAGCAGGTTGACGTTGCTCGCGTCGCGCCCGCCTGTGGTACGAAGCCGAAGGGCGATCGCGTCGACGAGCGCATCGTGATCGGCGCCGGGCGCGAACCCGAGTCGCCGGGCCAGCCGATCGCGGGCGCCCGCCCGAAGCGCTTCCGCGGCTTTGTCATAAGACTTCGCGCGCCGGTAAAGCCTGGCTCGTCCGACGACGGTTTCGGCCTGGCGGACGACGACCGGAAGCGCCTCCGGCAGCAGCCGCCCCATTCGTCGTCCGCGCCACAAAGCAAGCACGCCGACCGCGATCGCCAGTTGCAGCACGGCCCACTTCAGCCGGCTCGGCAGCAGGTCGGTGAGCGAGGTCTGGCCATCGCTATTGCCTTCGGAGGTCGCAGCAACCAGCGGCGGCGCCAGCCAGACGACGTCGGCGTGGGCTTCGAGCAAGCCCAGACCCAATGCGGCGTCGCCCTCCTTCGCCAGCTCGGCATTCGTCAGCACGCTGCCGTCGCCGAGCAGGGTGACCTGCCTGCCGCCTTGTTCGAACGTGAGAAGGCCGTAGCCGTCGCCGACCGGATAGCAACCGATGCCGCCGTCCGGGATCTCATAGCCGGTCGACGCGGTTTCGATCGCTCCTGCCGTCACTGCGGCGGGCAGCGTGCACTGCGGATCGAGCGGTCCCTCGTCGAATCCCGAACCGCCTGGGTGCACGCCCAGATCGAGGCCACCGAGTTGCAACGGACCGGCGCCCACCACCACCAGATCGGACGGCGTGGCAGCGAGCGCGGCGAGTTGCGCATCGTCGAGCCGGTCGGGATTGACGACGACCAGCGTGCGGCCTGCCGTCGCCCCTGCGAGCGCTGTCTCTGGATCGGTGACGGTCGCAACGTGCACGTCGTGCTGGTCGAGCAAGGCGGCGAGTGCGTGCGTGCCTGTGGAGTCATAGGAGCGCGGATCGAGGTCGCCGGCGTGACCGCTCACCTTGATCATCGTGCTGATGACGGCGACGGCGATCACGACGATCACGACCGCCGCAATGATGCGGTATCGCCGCCAGCGCTGCCGAATCGTCGGGTCGGCTGCCGAACCCGATGGATTGCCGATCGGCTGGTCACCGGGCTTTTTGGCCTCGGCGAGGGTGCTGGCAGTCACGTCGACGCCGCCGTCAAGGAACGGTGCGAGCCAGCGACCCGGCGGTCGAGGGCACGCAGAAATTCTTCGTCGGCCGCTGTTGCGGCGCGACCGCCGTACCAGATCGCGTCGAAGGCGGCGGCCGCCCGCCGCAGGTCTTGCGCCAGCAACGGCAGGGCTTTCGACGTTTCGGCGCACAGTTCGGCGGCCGTGCGGCTCGGGCGCACGTCGATGACGTCGCGCTGCTCGAGTTCGCGGACGACGGCGCGAAACCACTCACGAACCGCTTGGGCCCAAAGCTGTTCAACGGCGAATTCCGCGGCGCGCCGGCGATGGTCGTCGGGGGCCTCGACGATGCTGCCGAGAATCGGCTGGGCCGCCTTCGCCGTTCGCCGAATCCGGCCCACACGAATGGTGACGAAGGCGATCGCGGCGGCGAGCACGACGACGATGACGAGGAGCCCGATCCCGTTTCCGGGCGAGTGCCTGGCCGCAGCGTCGATCGCGTCACTGAGTTTGCGCATCAACCAATCGAAGATGCGTTGCAACGTCGAGGGATCGTGGGCGTGATAGGCGCGCTTCGACAACTCGTCTCGAGCGCCTCGCTGCGCGCCGTCACGGGTGATCGGCGGCGGCGACCCCGACGCGGCGTACAACAGCAGCCGCACGCCTGGCGTCATGGGATCGGCCGACCGTTGATCAAAACCGTCCGGCCGCGTCAGATGCCGTCGCCGTCGCTTGCGCGGCCCTGGCCAGTTGGATGTCGAGGCCCTCGGCGCGCATGCGGCGGTCGACGTAAATCAACGTCAATGCGGACGCAAGGAGGGGCTGGGTGAGGGCCCAGACCACGGCTCCTCCGACCGCGATCACGAGCAACGTACTGAGCGGCTGTTGGCGATCGTTCGTGATCGCGGAGAAGCTGCCGAGCGCGCCGCTGATCGCGAGGAAGAGCAGGTTGATCACCCCGCCCGCTACGCCCACGATCAGGCTCACCAGTGCCCGCAAGCCCCACACCCGCCAGAACGCGCCGCGCACCAAGCGCCATGATCGCGAGACTGCTGCGCGAGCGCCGAGC
>JBOGEK010000240.1:0-32634 GCA_050743645.1 Acidothermaceae bacterium | reverse complement strand
CTTTTCGACCGCACCAACGAAGGCAAGATCTCGCAACGCGACTTCGGCGGTCACCGCTACGCCCGCCTCGCGCACGTCGGCGACCGCACCGGCCTCGAGATGATCCGCACCCTGCAACAGCGCGCAGTCTCGCTCGGCATCGACGTCTTCATGGAATGCACAGTCACGAAGCTTTTGAAGGACGGCGACCGGGTATCCGGCGCGTTCGGTTACTGGCGAGAGTCGGGCCGCTTCATTGCCTTCGACGCGCCCGCCGTGATTTTGGCGACCGGCGGTATCGGCAAGTCGTTCAAGGTGACCTCGAACTCGTGGGAGTACACCGGCGACGGCCACGCACTCGCGATGGAAGCTGGTGCGCCGCTCATCAACATGGAGTTCGTGCAGTTCCACCCCACCGGCATGGTCTGGCCACCGTCCGTTCGCGGCATCCTGGTCACCGAGTCGGTGCGCGGTGACGGCGGGGTGCTACGCAACTCCGAAGGTAAGCGCTTCATGTTCAACTACGTCAGCGACTACTTCAAGGCTGAAACTGCTGACACCGAAGAAGAAGCAGACGCCTGGTATGACGACCACGTGAACAATCGGCGTCCTCCCGAATTGTTGCCACGTGACGAGGTCGCACGTGCGATCAATGCGGAGGTGAAAGCCGGTCGTGGCACGCCGCACGGTGGCGTGTACCTCGACATCGCATCGCGGCGCAGCGCGGAGTTCATTCAGAAGCGGCTCCCGTCGATGTATCACCAGTTCAAAGAACTCGCCGACGTCGACATCACCAAGGAAGCGATGGAGATCGGCCCTACCTGTCACTACGTGATGGGTGGCGTCGAGGTCGACGCCGAATCGCAGATGTCGACGGTGCCCGGGCTGTATGCAGTTGGCGAGGTGTCGGGCGGCATGCACGGCGCGAACCGGCTCGGGGGAAACTCACTCGGCGACCTGCTCGTATTCGGAAAGCTGGCCGGCGAGCACGCCGCCACCTACGTGAGCGGGCTTCCGGCGCGGCCAGCCGTGGCCGACGCCGACATCGACACGGCGGGCAAGGCGGCTCTCGCTCCGTTCGAGCGTGAGGGTGGCGAGAACCCCTACACCGTGCAACACGACCTGCAAGACACGATGCACAATCTCGTGGGCATCATCCGCAACGCCGACGAAATCACCGACGCACTCAGCAAAATTGAGGCGTTCAAGCACCGCGTCGCGACTTTGTCAGTCGAGGGCCACCGTCAGTACAACCCGGGCTGGCATCTTTCGATCGACCTGAAGAACATGTTGCTGGTCTCCGAGGCGATCGCCCGCGCGGCTCTCGATCGCAAGGAAAGTCGTGGTGGCCACACCCGCGACGACTATCCGGCCACCGACCCGGCGTGGGGAATGCTCAACGTCTTATGCCGTCTTGACGACGAAGGCACCGGCATCGAGGTCTTTCACCAGGATCTCCCCGTCATGCCCGACGACCTGAAGACCCTGTTCGACGAGGGGAGCCACTGATGGGCTACGACCTCAAGCTGCGCGTCTGGCGCGGCGACGAAGACGGCGGCGAGCTCGTCGACTTCACCGTGCCCGTCGAAGAGGGCGAGGTCGTGCTCGACGCGATCCATCGGCTGCAGGCGACCCAGGCCGGCGACCTCGCCGTCCGGTGGAACTGTCAGGCTGGCAAGTGCGGCTCGTGCAGCGCCGAGATCAACGGCCGACCGCGGCTCATGTGTATGACTCGGCTATCGGTCTTCGACCCGAGCGAGACGATCACCGTGACGCCGATGCGCACGTTCCCGGTAATCCGCGACCTCGTTACCGATGTGTCGTTCAACTTTGAAAAAGCCAAGCAGGTTCCGGCTTTCACACCACCCGAAGGCTTGCAGCCGGGCGAGTACCGCATGGCACAGGTCGACGTCGAGCGGTCGCAGGAGTTCCGCAAGTGCATCGAGTGCTTCATGTGCCAGAACGTCTGCCACGTCATTCGTGACCATGAAGAGAACAAGCCCGCATTCGCCGGACCTCGGCTTTTCATTCGTTACGCCGAACTAGACATGCACCCGCTCGACACCGTCGACCGAAAAGAAATGCTCCGCGAAGAGCAGGGGCTCGGATTCTGCAACATCACCAAGTGCTGCACCGAGGTTTGCCCCGAGCACATCAAAATTACCGACAACGCGATCATCCCGATGAAAGAGCGCGTCGTCGACGTGAAGTTCGACCCCTGGACCAAGTTCACGCGTCGTCGCAAGAGCCCCGAGCAACCGCGTACCCCTGCCAAGCGGCGACTCTCGACTCCCGACGAGTAGTACAAAGGATCCGCCCCGCGCCCCGCGCACCGGCGGTCGCGGTCGCTTCGTCGAGTGTCGAGCAACGGTTGCCGAATTCGCCCTGTAGCCAACACATACTCGACACTCGATCGACGCCGCCACGCGCCCAACGCCCACGCGCCGCGCGCCACACGCCACGTACCCGCCTACGTATGCTCAGGCCCGTCCTGCAGCAGTGCTCGCAAGTGTGGCAATCGGGCACGAAAGAACTCAAGGGCAATCACGTTCTGATCGGCATGTCCACCGTCGACCAGGTTCTGCATGCCAACGTCACCGGCCGCGGCATGCGCGAATATCGTCTCAACGGCCGACCCGAATCGCGGCTCGATACGGTCAAGAAGATCGGACGCCGAAACACCCCCGTAGCTGTGTGCAAGCAGTCGAAGTCGCCGCACAACCTCAGTATCGCGGCAGGATTCCCAGCAGGGCAGGAAATTCCAGGCCATGAATGCCAGATCGTCAATTGGCTTCGCGGGCCCGGCGACGTCCCAGTCGATGACACATCGCAACTTCGGTTCACCAGCTGAGTCGAATGCGACGACAACATTGTAAGGCGCGACATCGTGATGGCAGATGATCTCGTCGGGCTGTAGCGGCCGATCAGAAAATCGCCACGTCGTGATGTTCTCGGCGCGGAAGTCAGCAACGGCCCCATGGTACCGACGCAACCATTGCGCGGCCTGCACGAGCAGCGCGTCCGACCAGACCCAGGTAGGCCAGGGATCGTGCGCGTCTGCAGTGTCGCCCGGTGCGTAATCGAGAATCTCGCGGCGCTCACGGTCGATGCCGCGAACTTTCGGAATCGCGTCGAGACCAGCAGCGTCGAGATGGGCCAACAGTGCATGCACGGCAGGGGTCCACGGCCCGGTCGGACGGCGGACCGTTGCACCGATCCGCACTGCTCCCCCGACGTTTCCACCGGGCAGCCGTACTACGCCGCCAAGGTTTTCGTCGTCCGCACTGACGATGTCGAGCATCAGACTCGCGAGCTTTTCGATGATCGGCAAGTCTGCAGGCAGCCAATCGACATCGAACAGCTCGTCGATGCGCAACCAGCGGAATTCACTATGGTCGCGTAATTCCGGCTCGCCATTGCTGATCGTCGCGAGCCAGGTGCGCAACTGGCCGTGCTCGCCGATCGGCCAGTCACCGCCGACCCGCCTGCCCAAGATGACATCGATCCCGAGTTCTTCACGGCATTCACGAACGAGTGCCGCTTCGTCGGTCTCGCCGGCGTCGACCTTGCCACCAGGCAGTTCCCATTTGCCGGCAAGCGCCGGCGGTCCGATCCGGCGTGCGGCCAGCACGCGGCCGCCGTCGACGATCGCCGCTCCGACCACAACCTGTATATGAGCATTCATTGACCGACACTGTGCCAGAACCGACACTGAGCCAAAACTAGGCTTGACGACGAGCGCGCGGAGAGCGACGGTTGGGAGATGGCCAAACTTCTGAGCGACTCTGAACTCCAGACGGCACTGACCGAACTCGACGGATGGAAAGGCGACACCGCCGGCATTCGGCGCAGCGTGAAGGCTCCGAGCTTCGCCGAAGGGATTCGCCTCGTCGACAAAGTGGCCGAGGCCGCCGATGCGTTGGACCACCACCCCGACATCGACATCAGATGGACGACGATCACCTTCGCCTGCGCGTCGCACTCCGACGGCGGCGTGACCGATGCCGACATCACGCTGGCGCGTCGAATCGACGGGCTCGCCGCCGCGCGTTGACTCCGTCTAATCGATTGATAGGGCCGCAGCGCGATCAGTAGGATCTAGCTCCTATCTGGGAGGCTGCGCCGCGTGGCACCGATCATCCACGTCGAGAACCTGGTCAAGGAGTTTCGCCGTCCCCGCAAGCACGAGGGATTTCTCGGCGGCGCGCGCACTCTATTCACTCGCCAATACGATGTGACCCGCGCCGTCGACGGGATCGACTTCGACATCGCCGCGGGTGAACTTGTCGGCTATATCGGCCCCAATGGCGCTGGTAAAAGCACGACCATCAAGATGATGACGGGCATTCTGGTTCCTACTAGCGGCGACGTTGTCGTCAGCGGGCTCGTCCCATGGCGTGAGCGCGAGCGGAACGCACTGCAGATCGGCGTTGTTTTCGGCCAGCGCAGCCAGCTCTGGTGGGATCTTCCCCTTATCGAGTCGTTCAAGTTGATCGGCAAGCTCTACCGCGTCAGCGATGCGACGTACCGTCGTAACCTCGACCGCTTCATTTCGTTGCTCGAGATGGATGAGTTCATCGGTAAACCCGTGCGACAGCTCAGCCTCGGTCAGCGGATGCGCGGCGATCTTGCCGCTGCGATGCTGTACGAGCCCCGGTTGCTTTATCTCGATGAGCCAACCGTCGGCCTCGACGTCGTCGCCAAAGAACGAATGCGACTGTTCATCGAAGAAATGAACCGGGACGCCGGTACGACCATCGTACTCACCACGCACGACCTCGCCGATGTCGAGCGGCTGTGCAGACGCATCATTCTCATCGATCACGGACACGTGCTCTACGACGGCGGAGTCGAGCAGTTGAAGGCCAAGTACGCGCCTTATCGCGTCCTCGTCGTCGAGCTTGCACCCGAAGGGTTGACCGGCGCCACGCAGGCAGGTCTCGACGCCTCGGGCCTTCCTGGTGTGGCGCATGTGGAGCACGACGACGCCACGCTCCGCATCAGCTTCGAAACCGCAACCGTGCGCGTCCAAGATTTGATCGCGGCGGTGAACGCGCGATACGCGGTCGCCGACCTGAGAATCGTCGAACCCGACCTTGAAGGCGTGGTCCGCGAGATTTACGGCACCCAAGCGACCGCACCATGAGTTCGATCGAGCTCATAATGCCGGTTCGGCCCGGGCCCGACCACCGAAGTCGGTTCCGCAACCGCTCGGCGTACGCCCAAATAGTCCGCGCCCGGTTACGCACGTCCTTGATCTATCGGCAGAACGTACTCTTTCTGCTTCTCGTTACAGTGGTGCAAATCTTCATTCTGCGTAAGGTCTGGACTGCGCTCTACGACGGCCGCGCGTCAGCAGCCGGTCTGTCGATTCACGCCATGATCGTGTACATCACGCTCGCGAGTATGCAGAACTGGGTTATGCAAGACCCCACCGTGATGTTTTATATGTACAACCGCATTCGCGAAGGAAAGATCGCGTTTGACCTGATGAGGCCGGTCGGATTCGTTCCGCAGATGTTCGCTCAGTTGGCGGGATCGACCATCTCAAGCTGCGGATTCGTTGTGTGTGCACTGCCGATCGTGGCATTTACGGGAGCGCTCGATGCTCCGGCGTCCATGACGGCTGTGCCGTTGTACGTCGTCAGCCTTGCCGCCGGCTGGACAACCACAATGCTGCTGACGTTGATCCTGGCAATGATCGGCTTCTGGACTCTTGAGGTCCAAGGTCTGACGATGCTGTACCTGCTCGTCGGGCAGTTCTTCGCCGGAGTCCTGGTGCCACTGCCGCTGTTTCCGACACCGCTGCGCATTCTCGCCGAGGCGCTGCCGTTCCAGTCGACGGCCTACACGCCCGTCTCGATCTTCGTCGGAAGACTCACCGGTTGGCACGCTGTCGTAGCTATAGGTGTCCAACTGGCCTGGATCGCCGGCCTTGGTCTGCTTACTTCGCTGATCTGGCGGCGCGCGCTCCACCGTGTCGTCGTGCAGGGTGGCTAGCTCGATGAGCACTCTACGCGTTGCCTGGCATCTCGAAAGAGCCGCCTTTCGCGGCCAACTGGAGTATCGACTCGACTTCGTCATCTTGCTACTGATGGGCGTCGCCTATCAGAGCAGCGGACTCGCGTTCATCTGGGTGGTGCTCCAGCGGTTCGACACCATTGGCGGGTGGAGCTTCCACGAGCTGGTGTTCCTGTACGCCCTCCGATTGCTGGCACACGTCGTCTGGTACATACCGTTCAACCAGATCGGCTACGTCGACCAGCTTGTGCGTGAGGGCGTGTTCGACCAGATCCTGGTTCGCCCGATGAATCCGCTGCTTCAGGTGATGACCCGCAAGTTCAGCATGAACATTGTGGGCGATGCCGTGCTTTGCGTCGCGTTGTTCAGCTATGCAGTAGCCACTGCGCCGGTGCACCTGTCAGCGATTGACGTCGTATACATCGCCTTGGCCGTGCTCGGAGGAGCACTCGCCGAAGGTGCGTTCGTTCTGATGGTGTCGAGCCTTGCCTTCCGGGTGCTTCAGACGTGGGCCCTGGACTACCTGGTCGACAACGTTTACTTGATGTTCGGCTCGTATCCGCTGCGCATCTTCGGCTTCGCCGCGAGTTGGGCGTTCACCTGGATCGTACCGGTCGCCTTCGTGTCGTACATTCCGTCGAGCGTGCTGCTTGGGCGGTCGGGCGAGCTACACATACCGACCGTGGTTGCCGGGGGCGCCCCTGCGGTCGGAGTTCTCTGGTTCGTGCTGGCCTACCAAGTTTGGCGCCGGCAACTGCGCAGCTACCAAAGCTCAGGTCACTGATCCGACCGGCGCCAAATTGCGCTGGTAATCCACAACCGCTTAAAAGGTTGCACACATGGTCGCAGGCAGCCTCGGAACCGACAGCCTTACCTGAATAGCGTTTCGGCATGCGAGGTAATCGGGTGCTGAGGCACGCTCTGGTAGTTGGTCTCGTTACGAGCTTGCTGGTGACCGGCTGCAGCGCGAGTCATGGCACAACGCCTCCGGCGCCCATCACCGCGCCCACGCCGTCGCCCGGCGCACTCAGCTTGTTGACCGAACCCGACCAGGGCATCGAACCGATCTATGCCTTGCTGCGATCGGCACGTCACAGCATCGACCTCACGATGTACGAACTCGTCGACCCGCAGATCGTCGAGCTGCTCGAAAGTGCCGCAAACCACGGCATCGTCGTCCGGGTGATCCTCGACACCAACAGGGAGAAGACGGCGAACCAACCGGCGCACGATGCGTTGGCAGCACACGGCGCGCACGTGGTGTGGGCCGATGCGCGTTACGCCGCAACGCACGAGAAGGCGATAGTCGTCGACAAGAGCCTAGCTGCGGTGATGTCTCTCAACCTGACCAGCCGCTACTACGACGACACCCGCGACTTCGCGGTTCTCGACCGTCAACAAGCCGATGTCTTCGCGATCGAGCAGGTCTTCGACGCCGATTTCAGACACGCAAAAGTGCCAGCGCCACTCGGCCGCGATCTGGTTTGGAGCCCCGGCGCCGAACCGACGATCGTCGAACTCATCCGCGAAACGAGCTCTTCACTGCTCGTCGAGAACGAGGAAATGGCTTTGTCTGCAGTCACTTCTGCCCTGATCGACGCCGAGAGGCGAGGCGTGCACGTCACGGTTGTCATGACCCGGCAAGACAGCTGGGCGAGCGACTTCGACAAGCTCAGCCGAGCTGGTGTCGTCGTCCGCACGTATTCGCCGACCGCATCGCTGTACATCCACGCCAAGGCGATCGTCGCCGATCCCGGTACGCCGCGCCAACGCGCATTCGTCGGTTCGCAGAACTTCTCCGCCGCCTCACTTCAGCACAATCGCGAGTTGGGCCTGCTCGCTGCAGATCCGTCGCTCGTTGCATCCCTTGCCAGCACGATCAGGTCGGACGCCGCTGGCGCCGAGCCGTGGCCACAGTGACGCACGCCGACCGCGGTCCCGGAGAACGCCGTGACACCCAGTTCGGCCTGGCACCACGACGACGGTGCCAGGCCGACCGTGTCAGGCCGACAGTGCCAGGCCGAGAGGCGACTACGGCATCACGACACCGCTCAGCACTACTGGTGAATGCACCGTGTAGTCGAGTTCGTCCGACTGCAGAACACCGCTCGGCGTGATCGTGTCCATCACCTTAGGCACCGTGTTCGGGTCGACCGTGCAATGCGGGTCAGCCGACGCCGCCGCACAAACACCGAAGGAGTAAGCACCTGGGGTCGACGTGAATGCCCGCGCCTGGTCGGGGCTGTAACCGTCTTGGCCCGTCAACGTGACGGTGAATGCCCATCCCGAGGCAGGCGTGCCACCAAGCGCTGTCTTGTCGACCGAGAAGGTGATGTAGCGCGAGACCGGATTCCCCTTGATGTTGTCGACCGAGCCCACGCTCGTACCGCTCGCGTCCACGAACCGCTGACCGAATCCTTGCACCTCGATCAGCCGACTCCACGCATCGCTGGCAGCGATCGTGTAGTTGCGTTGCGCGAATGATGCAGCGGTCGACGTCGACGTTGCCGACGGTTCGTGCACGTAGACGTCGACCAGTTGGGCGCCGATCGCACTACCGAACGTCGGCGAGAGGTTACGCGTCTGCACGCGGAACGTCACCGTCGAACCGGTGTCGTAGACCTGGAAATCCTCCATGTCATAGGCACCTGGCTGGAAGTCGCTGGCTGTCGGGTAGGCATAGTTGCCAGGCCCGTTGTCGTCGCCAACCGGATCGGTCGCGTCGAATAACAACGTGCCGTTGACAACATCGTTGACCAGCGTGCGGGTCGTCTGCGCCGTCTCGCCACCACGCGTCGTCGACGTGATGACCAGGATGTTCGTACCAGCGGCAACGGTGACGGGGATGGAGAAACTGCCATCACTGCCGGCCGTACCGGTGTACAGCACGGTCACGTCGTTGTTGTCGGTGGCCACATCGGCAACGTCGATCGTCGCCTTAGGGGTCGCCGTGCCCGTCACGTCGATCGTTCCGGTTGCCGGTGAGTTGTCGGCCGGCGCGGTCACTGCCAACGACGTCGCGCGCTGAGTGTGCGTGACGTAGCGCTTCGTCGTCGAATCAGGAGTCTCGAGTACCTTGTGGGCGCTGAGGTCTGCCGTCAGTCGCACGTCCGACGCCGCGCCCCAAGTGAGCGGCGCTGCCGAACCGTCAGGCTGCCCATCGACGAAACCGATCGAGGCAGTCGTCGGGTCGCTGCCAAACGGCGAGGCCGGAACGTCGGCAAAATCCCAGTCCTGTTCAGGAACCAGGCCCACGCCGCCGGCCAGCTTGTTCACCGTGGCGAGCTGCGCGCCGGCAGCTGCGGCGTTGCCCATCGCGAGATCCTGCTCGCCGCGCTCGACCGAAAGCACCGGCCAGATGTGACCCGTTCCCTGCCCGCTCGGCGCCCACGGCGCACCGGTCGTGCTGCACGACGTCTGCTGCCCGACCTCGCAATCGCCGTAACCGTCGCCGTTGTAGCGCAGATAGCCGGTACCGTTCGGCGTCGTCCGCGAAATCGTCGCGTCAACCACCTGCAGCGAATTGACGACGTCAGGGTCGGACGCAGGCAACTCACCCAGCCGCACGAGTTCCTGGAAGCCGGCGTCGACGACACTGCGCTGGTCGAGCGTCGGCCCGCCGTTGCCGAGGTTGTAGCTGATCGCCGCATTCGGGTCACCGGTCTTCGACAACCTGATGAAGTACGGCGAACTCGAGAGCGGACCGTTCGTCGTCACAGTCCAGCCCTTGATGCTGCGCTGGTACTGGTCAGCCGTTGCCCGCCAAACCCGAGCAGCTGCAGGGTCATTGTGCACGTCGGCAATATCAGCCGCGGCGACGAGACCAGCGATTTCTGCCGCGATCGTCGACGGCGAATAGCCGCCCTGCTCCTCCCACCGTTCCACGCCCGAGGCTGGACCGTGACTGACGAGGAAATCGGCGTCCAGCTGAATATGTGGCCACAATGTGTTGTCGTTCGAAAGGCCAGACTGTTCGGCCATCAGGATCGGGTACGCCGCTTCGTCGAGTTGGGTGTTGAACGAGTCAGGTGCGAGTTTGCCGTTCACTAACGAGTTTCTCGGCATCGAACCATCGGGCTGCTGCTGCTTCAAGAACAGGAACCGAACCGTATCTTGCGCGGTGGAGATGTCTCCGTCGGTGTAAAGCGCCGTCCACGCTTCGTACAGGTCGCGAGAGAAAACCTCGCGGTACGAGCCCCAGTACGTGTTGTTCGGATCACCTGCCGAGGTCGCCTGGCCCCACGGGCTGGCAATCGATGCCACTATCGCACCCGGGAATGTCTTGTCCTCACTGGCTTTCACGACGTTTGCCGAGACGTAGTAGGCGGCGTCGGCTTGTTTCGCATCGGCATGCGAGAGCCCACTGAGTTCTTTCGCCGGACGACGCAACGTGAGGTCATATTCGGCCCAAGCACGCACGTAAGCCTGCAATGATGCGGCGTAGGGCTGCGAAACGCTCGCGCTTGCAGTCTGGACGGCCTGCTGCTGAGTCGTGCCGAAACCGAGCGCCAGCGTGAAGTCATTACCGCGGCCGGTGGCGATCTGCGCCGTCTGCTCGACGTTTCCGCCGGTCGCGTCGGTGTATGTGGGCGAAAGAGCGTGGGTGGCATCGAGTTCGGCCAGGCCGTCACTCGGCGTGCCAACAAATCCGCTGCTTACAGCGCCGAACGGCCGGCTGGATTGAAGGGCCAGATATGTCGGCACCGCGTAGTCGCGGTTGACCGCGTTCGTCGCGGTGTTTGTGTCGAACGACACCGGAACCTGCTGCCCTGTCGAGGTGTCGACGGTCGCGGAGTCGGCGCCGCCGTTGCCACTGCCGCCGCCCCCGTTGCCTGCGACAGTCGGGTCGAGGCGCACGAAGATCTGGTCGTTTTGGGCCGCCTTGGTGAGCGGGGTGAACGTCGTGTGCACCAAGACGCTGTCGCGTGCCGGGTCAGTCGAGTAGGTGGTCGTCAGCCGATAGCCATGGCTGCTCGATGTCGACGTGACAGTGCACGCCATGCCGGTCGGATCGGCGCTCACCGTGTAGGTGGTGTCACGGCTTTGCAGATCGGTGAACGTCGCGCCATCAGTGACGATGTATTGCATCGTCTCGACATTGGTCGTGTCGATCGTGGGCGCGTAGACATCGGAGAGCACGCCGTTCGCCACCGTGTACCAGATCTTCGACGTCGTGTTACGCGCCGTGCCGAGGCAGTCCTTGCGCGCGAGGTCGAAGTGGCTCAACGAGCCGGGGGCTCCCGGCGCCAGGCTGACGGCTGGGGTGCTCGGCGTCGTGGCGCCGGCCGTCCCGGCCAAGGCACCGACGACCAGCGCAATCCCGGCGAACGGTGCGACAACTCTACGCAACGGACCAACCATCGAACGCCTCTTTCGTAGCTTGCAGAAAGCTTGCAGGAGCCGAACCCTAGGTAGGCGCCGGGCGCCCTGTAAAGAGTTGTCGCCTTTTTAGGCATTATGTAACGACGTGTAAATGATCGAGGGGCACTTGCGTGACCGCTGATAGCGCAGCGTTACGCAGCTTGCATCGCCACAACTCCGGCATAACCGGCGACGCCTGTTTCCGTCCTGCAACAACGGCGGCAAAGAAAGCGCTGGTACCGGGGTCGCCGCCATTGCGTAGCCTCGGGCGATGCTGGTCCGCGAGGAAGGATCTACTGCCGGCGTACCAACCGTGGATGACGGGCACGCTCGTCTACTCACAAGTGTTTTGGGACCACGATCCCGTGGGCCGGCGCGACTCCCACTAATCGCTCATGCCCGTTAGGGCACGAAGGCTGAACATGATTGGGAGCGGCTGGTTCGTGTGTCGCCATCGCATTAGGCCGTCGTCCTCACGAGTGGCGAGCCCCCTCGGACCGTCGGTCTCAACGGCGAGGTGTTCGCCGACATGGTTGATCGTGAAGCCGCTCGCGATGGCAGCCGTGATGATCTCGGCGAGGGAGTGCCCGTACTGCGTCGTGGTGTTGTGCTCGGTGGTGGCCTCGGCGTTTGCGTACGAGCCGACCTGGTCGTCGAATCGCTGTGGCCCGTCGGCTGCGTACGGGAAGTCGAAGACGAGCGGATCAACCGAGTCGGCCATCAAAAAGAGCGGATGCATGTCGATGAGCACGAGGCGGCCACCAGGTTTGAGCACCCCAGCGGCTTGGCGCATCCACTCGTCGAGGTCGCCGATCCAGCACAGCACCCCGCGACTCGCGTAGCAGACATCGAAGGACCCACGGAGGTGACGAGGCAGGTCCAATACGTCGGCGACGTGGAATTGCGCGCGGTCGGCAAGCCCAGCGCTTTGGGCGAGCGCGATCGCCTTCTCGATCGCAACGGACGAGAAGTCGACGCCGACCACCCGGCGCGCCCCTGCTCGCAACCACGACAGCGTGTCCATCCCGATGTGGCACTGCAGGTGGATCAGGTCGTGACCGGTGACATCACCGGTGGTCTCGTGGTCGATGGCGTACAGCGTGGATTTTCCGGCGAGGAATGCCGACGTGTCGTAAACCATGTCGTCGCCGTGCAGTCGCGCCCGCTCGTCCCACCACTGCAGGTTCTCTGACATGGGCATCATTCTTGCGCGAGGCAATCACACGTTGAAGCGGAACTCCACGACGTCACCGTCGGCCATCACGTAATCCTTGCCTTCGATCCGCACCTTGCCGCGCGATTTCGCCTCGGCCATCGAGCCGGCCGCGGTCAGATCGTCATAGGCGACGACCTCGGCCTTGATGAACCCGCGCTGGAAATCGGAGTGGATGACGCCGGCAGCTTCGGGCGCGGTAGCGCCGCGGCGAATCGTCCAGGCCCGCGATTCCTTCGGCCCAGCAGTCAAATACGTCTGGAGCCCGAGCGTCGCGAACCCCACGCGGGCCAGTACCGCAAGCCCGGATTCCTCCTGCCCGACCGACTGCAGCAGCTCCAGCGCTTCGTCGTCCGGTAGTTCGATGAGTTCCGACTCGATTTTCGCGTCGATGAAGATGGCCTCCGCCGGAGCCACGAGCGAACGCAGTTCGGCCTTCAAAGACTCGTTCGTCAACTCAGCGTCGTCGACGTTGAACACGTACAAAAACGGCTTGCTGGTAAGCAATTGCAGATCGCGTAAAGACGCGGGATCGAGGCCGGCCGCAAACACGGTCTGACCCGAGTTCAACACCTCAGAAGCGCGCTTCGCGGCGTCGACGATTTCGGCCTTGCTTTTTGCCGCTGCACCACCGAGTCGGGTCTCTTTTTCCAGGCGCGGCAGGGCTTTGTCGATCGTCTGCAAGTCGGCGAGAATCAGCTCGGTGTTAATCGTCTCGATGTCGTCCTTCGGGCTGACCCGGCCATCGACGTGCGCAACGTCAGGGTCGGTGAAGACCCGAATCACCTGGCAAATCGCGTCGGATTCGCGAATATTCGCCAAGAACTTGTTGCCGAGCCCCTGCCCCTCTGATGCGCCTTTCACCAGCCCCGCGATGTCGACGAAACTTACCGTCGCCGGCACGACCTTCACCGAGTTGAACAGCTTGGCGAGCACGCCAAGCCGCGCGTCGGGCACCCCGACCACGCCGACGTTCGGTTCGATGGTCGCGAACGGGTAATTTGCCGCCAGCACGTTGTTTTTGGTCAGCGCGTTGAACAACGTCGACTTTCCGACGTTGGGCAGGCCGACGATTCCGATAGACAGAGCCACGAGCGGCGAGTCTACGTGCTTCGCGCCGCGGTCCACTCCGGCCGGGTGATCCGCCAGATCCGGTGAACGCCGGTCTCCGCAGGCGCCTTGATCTCACGGGCCTCGTCGCCGACATGACGAAAACCCAGTGCGCGCGGCACTCCCTCACTCGCCATGTTCGCCACGTCGTGATGAATCTCGACCCGATCGATGTCGGGCCGCGCAAAGGCGTGATCAGTCAGAGCGCGCGAGACGGACGACGCAATGCCCCGCCGCGTGAAGTCGCGATGCACCCAGTAACCGATCTCCAGACCGCCAGGGCCGAGCCGGCGGTGCAATCCCGACCCGCCAACCACGCGGCCGTCGAGAAACACTCCAACGACGAGGTCGCCGTCGTCCGCCTCTGCTTTCGTAAACTCGGCAATCAACTCGCGGCGCTGCTCCACAGATTTCGGCTCGTCGGCGATCCAGGGCATGAACGGCCGTAAATGCTCGACGCTCTCGGAGATCGCTAGCGACATCGCTTCGGCGTCCGACTCATGCCACGACCGGATCACCAGCGCGCCCTGCACGATTTCGATCGACATCGGACGACGATAACCACGCTGCGGCTGGCCCGCGAACCCAATACCTGTGGGCGCTTCGGCGTTGCGGCACCAGAACTGTCGGCTCTCTTTGTCACGATGCCTGGCATGGACGCACTCTCGCTCACCCTGCTGCTCATCGGCCTCGCCATCGGTGCCGCACTCGGCTACCTCGCCGCTCAGTCGCGCGCCGGCGCACGGGTCGCTGGGCTGTCAGCGCAGCTCGAGGCGATGCGCACGTCATCCGCCCGCGAGATCGAGGCTGTGCAGGCCCGTGCGGCGGAGCAACTCGAGTCGACCCGGCTCACCCAAGACCAGCTGCGCGAGATGTTCTCGGCGCTGTCGTCGGACGCCCTGCACAAGAACAGCCGCACGTTCATCGATCTCGCCCAGCAGACATTGAAGCAGGCCACCACCGTGGCCGACGGCGATCTCGCGAAGCGCCAGCAGGCCATCGAGGCGCTCGTCAACCCGCTGCGCGAGTCGCTGACCAAGGTCGAAACCCAAATGCTGGACGTCGAAAAGCAGCGTGCCACGGCCTACGGCGAACTTCGCCAGCAGGTCGAGATCATGGGCAAAAGCTCGGAGAAACTCCAGCAGGAGACCACTCAGCTCGTCGCTGCACTCCGTGCTCCGCAGACCCGGGGGGCGTGGGGCGAACACCAACTGCGCCAGGTCGTCGAGTTCGCGGGCATGGTCGAACATTGCGACTTCAGCGAGCAGAACAGCACGACGACGGCCGATGGCGTACTGCGGCCCGACCTTGTGGTGCGGCTGGCCGGCGGCAAGCACGTTGTGGTCGACGCGAAGGTGTCGATCATCGGATTCCTCGATGCGATGGGCGCGACCGACGACACGACCCGTACCGAGCACCTCCGCCGGCACGCGCGCCACCTGCGCGACCACATCGACCGGCTCGGCGCGAAGTCGTATTGGGAGCTACTGCCGAACACTCCTGAGTTCGTGGTGATGTTCGTACCCGCCGACACGTTCTTGAACGCCGCGCTCGAACAGGAGCCCGCGCTGTTGCAACACGCGTTCGAGAAGAACGTCGTGATCGCAACGCCGGCCACTCTCGTCGCGCTGCTGCGCACTGTCGCCTACACCTGGCGCCAGGAGGCACTGGCCGAGAACGCGCACGACGTGCTCAAGCTCGGCCGCGAGCTGTACTCCCGGCTGGCCACGATGGGCGACCACGTCGACAAGCTCGGTAGGCAACTGAACTCGGCCGTCGACAGCTACAACAAGACCGTCTCGTCGCTCGAAGGGCGGGTGCTCGTCACCGCACGACGGCTGGTCGACCTGAAGGTAACCACTGACGCGCTTGAGGCTCCCAAGCAGGTCGAGCTTGTCGCGAAGCGAGTGCAGGCTTCCGAGCTGGTCGCCTCGGCAACCGAGACCCTGATCTCACTGCCAGACCAGCCGTCCGCATCGCCGACGCACGCCACCGGGTGATGCTTGCGAGCGAGTCGCGCGTGCATCGGCGCCGTGTTGCGGCTTAGCGTGGAGCCTGTGTCCGAGCCTGCCTTCACCGAGCCCGCTGGCGTTGCCGAGCCCGCCTTCATCGACCGCGCTGTCGGCGAGTCGGCCGTCGCCGAGCCTTCCGTCGCCGACCCTGCGGCGCCCGCAGGGTCGCCACCCCCTGCCGAGCCTGCGGCGTCCGCGACTGAGGCAACGACACCCGAGAACAGTGCAACCGACGATGCCGAGGCGAATGTCGCTGCGTCAGCCGCCGCGCGTTCAGCTGAACGCGGATCAGTCGAAGGCCGGCTCGCTGCCGCGATGTCTGGTGCCGCGGCGGCGCACCGAGGCATCGTGCGATCAACCAGCCCGGCCACCTACGCGGTCGGCCGCGGCGTCACGGGTCGAGGGGTCGTCGCGCTGATCGCCGGCGCGACGTTCGTCGGCGGCCTAGCCGACCTGGCGGTCAGCGGTCACCGAGCCTATTTTTTCGGAATCCTGTTCGCGATCGCCAGCGGTGTCGCGGCGTTCGTCGTCCGCCGCCGTGACCTACGTGCCGCGATGATCGCCCCACCGCTCGTCTACTGCCTCTTGATCTTGATCATGAGTCTGATCGACCGTAACGGGCTCACCGGCAGCTTCAGCACACGCGAGACCTACTACGTGGGCAACGCGTTCGTCACCGGCGCGCCCGCGATCTGGATCGGCACCGCGCTCGCGGCCGGCATCGGCTGGCTCCGCGGCGGCGTCAGCGGTCGTCGCGGCCGCCGGTGACGCACGGCCTCGCGAAAACCCGCCGCTATTTGAACCGCTGACCCGGTAGGCGATCTGCCCTCGTTCGTTAGACAACTGCGGTGCTAGAACACCGTGAACGTCGGCCAGTCGAACGCCCGGCCAGTCGAACGCCCGGCCAGTCGAAGGCCCGGCCAGTCGAACACGCGAACCTCGCCGCTAGGCGTGGGCCGCCTTGATGTCTCGGCGCAGCTCGGGCGGCAACGCGAACGTCAGGCTCTCGCGTACCGCGTGGGTCTCGACGACGTCGTCGTAACCGCGTTCGGCGAGCCAGCCAAGAACGCCCGTCACCAAAGAATCCGGCACCGACGCGCCGCTTGTGACGCCGACCGTGTCGACACCCTCGAGCCACGACTCATCGATCTCGGCAGCGTCGTCGACCAGGTGGGCCGACTTCGCGCCGCAATCGAGCGCTACCTCGACCAACCGCACCGAGTTCGACGAATTGCGTGAGCCGACGACGATCACCAAGTCGGACGCCGCTGCGATCTGCTTCACCGCACCCTGCCGGTTCTGCGTGGCGTAGCAGATGTCGTCGCTGGGCGGATCGATCAGCTCGGGGAACCGGGCCCGCAGCGCGTGCACCGTTTCGAGCGTCTCGTCGACCGAGAGCGTGGTCTGTGACAGCCACGCCACCCGCGACGGGTTCTTCACGACCACTTTCGCCGCCTCGGCGGGCCCGTCGACAACGGTCACCCGCGACGGCGCCTCCCCCGTCGTCCCGACGACTTCTTCGTGGTTTGCGTGGCCGATCAGCAAGATCTCGAGATCCTGGTCGGCGAACCGCCTGGCCTCTTGGTGCACCTTGGTCACCAGCGGGCAGGTGGCGTCGATCGTGCGCAACTGGCGTTGCTCCGCTTCGGCATACACCGTGGGCGCGACACCGTGCGCCGACAGCACCACGATCGAGCCCTCGGGCACCTCGTCTGTTTCGTCGACGAAGATCGCACCCTTGGCTTCGAGGTCGGCGACCACATGCTTGTTGTGCACGATCTGCTTGCGCACATACACCGGCGCGCCGTGTACGTCGAGCGCCTTCTCGACGCTGTCGACCGCACGCTCGACCCCTGCGCAGTACCCGCGTGGCTGCGCGAGCAGCACCCGCTTGCCTTTGGTCTGCCCGGACGACGGTGCCGCTTCGGTCTGCGTCATGGCTCCCATCGTAAGCGGCGGGCGCTACAGCCGTTGGTCGGACGACGTCACCCGCCGCCCGTTCTCGATCGCCTACGCTGCCCAACCATGGCCTTGGAGTCGTCGGCGGAGTCGCCGATCCCGGTGCGAACGATCGCGCAGGCGATCAGCGACTGGGTGGGCCGCCTTGGCCGGGTATGGATCGACGGCCAGCTGACCGAGATCACCCGGCGGCCGGGCACCAACCGGGTGTTCTTCGTGCTGCGCGACCCGGCCGCCGATATCTCGCTGCGGGTGACGGCGGCCCGCCAACTCGTCGACAGCCTCGAAGGCCAGCTTCTCGAGGGCGCGCGAGTAGTCGTGTGGGCCAAACCTGAGTTCTATGCCGGACGAGGCACGCTCACGCTGAACGCCGTCGAGATCAGACCGGTCGGCGTCGGTGAACTGCTCGCCCGCATCGAACGCCTCAAGCGGCTGCTGGCAAGCGAAGGCCTGTTCGCGCCCGAACGAAAGCGTCCGCTGCCGTTCCTGCCGGACACGGTGGGCTTGATCTGCGGCCGGGCATCGGCGGCCGAGCGCGATGTTCTGGAGAACGCGAAACGGCGATGGCCCGCGGTGAACTTCCGCGTCGAAAACGTCGCCGTACAGGGACCGTACGCCGTCGCCGAGGTCGTGCAGGCACTGCAAAGGCTCGAACACGACGCAGCCGTCAACGTCATCGTGATTGCCCGCGGCGGCGGCAGCGTCGAAGACCTGCTGCCGTTCTCCGACGAGACGTTGCTGCGCGCCGCGTCGGCCTGCTTCACCCCTATCGTCAGCGCGATCGGCCACGAACCCGATTCGCCGTTGCTGGATCTGGTCGCCGACGTCCGCGCCTCGACTCCTACCGACGCGGGCAAGCTGATCGTGCCGGACGTAAGCGAAGAACTGCGCCGGGTCGGCCAGCTGCGCGACCGCGCGTTGCGGTGCGTTCTCGCTCGGATCGAACGCGAGCAGCACGGCCTCGACACGCTGCGCGCCCGCCCGGCGCTGGCCCACCCCGAGCGTGACCTCGACCGCCGCGTCGGCGAAGCCAGCGACCTGGTCGCCCGCGCCCGCCGCTGCCTGTCGGCCGCGCTCGTCCGCGCCGCCGACGACGTCGAGCATCTGCTGGCCCGGGTGCGCTCGTTGTCGCCGTCGGCCACGCTCGAACGTGGTTACGCCATCGTGCAGGACGACGAAGGGCGCGTCCTGCGATCAGCCACCGACGCCGTGCCAGGGGCACAACTCGCGATCAGGCTGGCTGATGGCCGCCTCACCGCCGACGTGACGGCCACGGAGTAGCCGCTGACCGACTCGGTCACCTTCGACAACGCAGCGCGCCTCTACGCTGGCGTTCATGGCCACCGCACCGAAAGAGGTCTCGTACGAGGCCGCCCGCGATGAACTGCTCGAGGTCGTCAAGCAACTCGAGACGGGCGGGTTGCCGCTGGAGAAGTCACTGGCGCTGTGGGAGCGCGGCGAAGAACTCGCCGTGACTTGCCAGGCGTGGCTCGACGGCGCCCGCGAGCGGCTGGCAGCGCGTCGTCCAGCTCACGAAGCCGAACCCGACTCAAGCGAAGGCTGACAGCGGCTCGCGGGGGGCCTGCGGCTGCTGCGGTGGCCTCGGCTCAGTGGCCGACCGGGAGGCTCGCGGCGAACCGTTCGAGGTTCGCTACCGTCGTCGTGCCGGTCACGACGACCACCGACCGCGGCCCGTACCAGACGAGCGAGTCTTGACTCTTCCGATCGCTTTGCAGGTGGAACCAGGCCACGCCCGCGACCGTGACCATACCGTCGAAAACCGCCCCCGCACTGATCGTCGAAACGAAGACCCGTTTGTTGGCGCCGGTGGTCTGTTCGAGACCGATATAGCCGCCGTCCGGAGCGAGGTAGCCGATGTGCAGCACCGCACCGATCCAGTCGAGGCTGAACCGCGAGCTGTTCGGATACCAGCCGGCTGGTAGCGGCGAGGGTAGGTAGAGCGGGAAGTTCGGGATTGTGCGTGCGACCGCGATCGACTTCGCCGGGTTGATCACCTTCACCGCGCTCGCGTGCGGCCGCGGCAGGGCCAGCAACAACGCCAGCGCGACGGCGATCGTCGCCACGACCGAGATCGCGATGGTGCGCCAACGAGGCATCAGCACCTCGCGCAGACCGCCGCCCAGCGGGGTATCAGCCCCCGGAGGCGGCGTCACAGCGGTGTTAGTCATGTCACTGCCTCCTTACCGCACTCGGACGTGTCTTTATCGTCACCGACGAGGCATGCTGAGCCCACATCGGGTTGTTCGACGTCCTCCAGGAGCCGGCGTGACCAGCAACATCGAGACACCTGACCGTAACCTCGCCCTCGAACTCGTGCGCGTGACCGAGGCGGCGGCGATGGCGGCAGGGCGCTGGGTGGGGCTCGGCGAGAAAAACGACGCCGACGCCGCCGCGGTCGATGCGATGCGGCGCCTGATCGGCACCGTCTCGATGCGCGGCGTCGTGGTCATCGGGGAGGGCGAGAAGGACCGCGCCCCGATGCTTTACAACGGCGAAGCGGTCGGCGACGGCACCGGCCCCGAATGCGACGTCGCCGTTGACCCGATCGACG
Organism: Acidothermaceae bacterium; assembly: GCA_050743645.1. Taxonomy (GTDB): domain Bacteria; phylum Actinomycetota; class Actinomycetes; order Acidothermales; family Acidothermaceae; genus JBOGEK01. Next base: position 12,407 of record JBOGEK010000240.1, on the reverse strand, counting down.
GCACCCGGCTCACGGCCATGGGTATGAACAACGCGATCTCGGTCTTCGCGGTGGCTGAGCGCGGCTCGATGTACGACCCGTCCGCCGTGTTCTACATGTCCAAACTCGTCACCGGGCCCGTTGCCGCGCCTTACGTCGATATCGACGCACCGGTAGCCGCGAATATCCGGGCAGTGGCAGCGGCCAAGGGATGCGCCAACGAAGACGTCACCGTCGTCGTGCTGGACCGGCCAAGACACGACGACCTCGTCCGCGAGATTCGCGAAGCGGGCGCTCGAATCAAATTCATTTTGGACGGCGATGTCGCCGGCGCCATCATGGCCGCCCGCGAAGGCACTGGCATCGACTTGTTGCTCGGAATAGGCGGCACACCCGAAGGAATCATCGCCGCGTGCGCCGTGAAATGCCTCGGCGGCGTTATTCAAGGAAAACTCTGGCCGCGTGACGAGGCCGAACACGAAAAGGCGCTTGCGGCCGGCCACGATCTCGACCGAGTTCTCACCACCGATGACCTCGTGCGTTCTGACAATGTCTTCTTCGTCGCCACCGGCATCACCGATGGCGAACTCGTGCGAGGCGTGCGTTATCGGGGAGGCGGCGCGGTGACAAGTTCGCTCGTCATGCGCTCGAAGAGTGGCACCATTCGCACGATCGAAAGCGAGCACCAGTTGTCGAAGCTGCGCGGTTACGCGATCGTCGACTACGACCGGCGCCACGTCGACAACGTCGCGTCGCCTGACCGCACCCGCGTGCCCTAAGAAGCGCGTCCTAGGTCGCCGTTTAGGCTTGCCGACATGACAGAGCACAATTCTCAGGGCGAGTACCGCATCGAGCACGACTCGATGGGCGACGTGCAGGTGCCGCGCGATGCCAAGTGGCGCGCGCAGACCCAACGCGCCGTCGAGAACTTCCCGGTGTCGGGGCTGGTGATCGACCGCGACCTGATCGGCGCCCTCGCCGCTATCAAGGGCGCCGCCGCACTGGTGAACGCCGAGCTCGGCGTGATTTCTGACGACGTCTCGAAGGCCATTCGCGACGCCGCTGACGAAGTTGCGCGTGGCGATTGGGACGCCCACTTTCCCATCGACGTATTCCAGACCGGGTCAGGGACGTCGAGCAACATGAACACGAACGAAGTACTTGCCACCTTGGCCTCGGAGCGGCTCGGGTCGCCAGTACACCCGAACGACCACGTGAACGCTTCGCAATCGTCGAACGACACGTTCCCTTCGGCCATCCACATCGCAGCAACGCGCTCGATCATCGTCAACCTGATTCCGGCGCTACACCACCTTGAGGCGTCGCTGACCCGCAAGGCAGACGAGTTCGCAGCTGTCGTCAAGAGCGGGCGCACCCACCTGATGGACGCCACACCCGTCACGCTCGGCCAGGAGTTCGGCGGTTACGCCGCGGCGATCCGCATCGGCATCGAACGGCTCGAACAATCGCTGCCGCGGATCGGCGAACTTCCCCTCGGCGGCACGGCGGTCGGCACCGGCATCAACACCCCGGCCGGGTTTGCGCCAAAGGTCATCAGCTCACTGGCGAATTCTCTTCAACTTCCGCTCTCCGAAGCCCGCAACCATTTCGAGGCGCAGGGCTCACGCGACGCGCTCGTCGAGGCGAGTGGCATTCTGCGCGTTGTCGCCGTGAGCCTGTACAAGATGGCCAACGACCTGCGTTGGATGTCGTCGGGCCCCCGTACGGGTCTCGCCGAAATCCACCTACCTGACCTTCAGCCCGGATCGTCGATCATGCCCGGCAAGGTAAATCCGGTCATTCCCGAGGCCGTCTGTCAGGTCGTGGCACAAGTCGTCGGCAATGACGCCGCGATTGCGTTCGGCGGTGCGGCCGGCAATCTCGAACTCAACGTGATGCTGCCGGTCATCGCGCGCAACCTGCTCGAGTCGATTCGGTTACTGGCCAACATCTCGCGGCTGCTGGCGGATCGTTGCATCGACGGCGTCGAGGCCGACATCGATCGCTGCCGTTTCTTCGCGGAGTCGTCTCCGTCGATCGTCACGCCGTTGAACAAATACATCGGCTACGAAGCTGCTGCGAAGGTGGCCAAGCTGGCGCTCGCACAGAACAAGACGATCCGCCAAGTCGTCATCGAAAGCGGTTACGTTGCAGACGGAAAACTCAGCGAGCAGCAGCTCGACGAGGCGCTCGACGTGCTCGCGATGACGCGGCCCGGCACCTGACGCGGCCGGCCCCTGACGCAGTATCTGACGCGGCCGGCACCCGTCGGCGTGCCGGCCTCAGTAGGAGCTGTGCCGAACCCAGTACGACCACGCACCGCATGGTGTGCCGTACCGAGCGCTGATGTAGCTGAGACCCCAGACGATCTGCGTCACCGGATTCGTACGCCAGTCTGCGCCGGCACTCGCCATCTTGGAGGCGGGCAAAGCTTGTGGAATGCCGTAAGCACCCGACCGAGTGTTGCGCACAGTCGTTTCGTATTGGCTTTCGTGATTCCACAGCTTGTCGAGGCACGTCCATTGCGAACCTGTCCAACCGTGCGTGGCCGCAAGCGTCTGCGCAATCTCACGCGGCTGACCAGAAACCGCTGCTAACGCTGAAGAACGCGACTGCTGGTGCAGCGCGTTAGCCGGCGCCGGACCGGATTGCTGCGGCGGTTGCGCGTTCGCAGCCGTGCCCTGAGCCGCTGCGCCAGCTGGCGTCGCAGCGGTCGCTTGTTTTGCCGCGCGTATCAACGCGGCTTGTTCCGCAAGTGTTTTTGTCGACGTTTCTGCATCGGCATCGAGGCTGAACCAAACGCCTCTATACGATCCGGACATCAAAGCACGATTAGCAGCAGTATCGATTGAAGGTTGCACAACGGCTGAACTCGCCGCAGTTTGCACCGTCGCGTCCGCGGGGCTACCGGTGACGATCCCGCCCACTACACACAGCGAAATCACCGCCGATACCGCGCCCGAGGCAATAAGAGCCTCACGTGCCGGGGTCCGGCTCATGAAGAGATTCCTTTCGTAAAAACGAGCGCGCAAGTGGTACACGCGCTTCGGCAAAGACCCATAGCTGACCGAGCATGCAAAGTCAGGCTCGTACTGCGGCGCAATAGCGCGTAGGAGTGGCAGTACGTCGTGCAGCGCAGCGACCTAGCAGCGATTTGCACGGCTTGCCACAGCATGCCTGACGTAACGGCGTAAAGCCAATTGAGGCAATGTGAGCGATGTCACATGGAGTGTTACGTGTGAAGGTTGTGACTAATGAGCATGAAAACTCACCGTGCCACCACATATTGCTTGCTTTTTGGTAGCCCGGCCTAGAGACACGCTATGCGGTCATGTCGTAACCGAGCGTGCAGACGGCCTCGGGGGCCATTTATCGATAGATGGACGGTCTTGGTGCACGTCGCCCGCGGCCAGGTGTCTCGATATCGAGAGATGTATCTCGACATCGAGACACCTCAGTAGAACTTTCTGCAGCGACGCTCGGCGTTAGGCGTCGCATGCACAGGCACCGCGCGTTGTTGGGAAGGGTAGTTCTTGGTTCGTCGCCGAGAGCCGAACCGTCGTCCTTACGAACCGAATCGACGTTCGCGGTCGGCGTACGACCTGACCGCACGAAGGAAGTCGACGTGCCGGAAATCCGGCCAGTACGCCTCGCAGAAAAAGAGCTCGGAATGCGCGGTCTGCCACAACAAGAAGCCCGAGAGTCGCTGTTCACCGGACGTACGAATGACCAAATCAGGGTCGGGCTGGCCCCTCGTGTAAAGATGCTCGGCAATGTGCTCGATATCCAGCAGATTTGCGAGATCCTCAATACTCGTTCCGCGACTCGCGTGTTCGTGCAGCAGCGAACGGACTGCGTCGGCGATTTCGCGTCGTCCGCCATAACCGACGGCGACATTCACGATCAGTCCCGGCAGGTCGGCGGTGGCGTCCTGCGCCTCCTTAAGAGACCGAGCCGTCGGGTCGGGCAGCAGGTCGAGCGCGCCCACCGGGTTGATCCGCCACCGCCCGCTGGCCGCGAGCTCACCCACGACGTCCTCGATGATGCGCAGCAGCGGCGCGAGTTCGGCGTCGGCGCGGGCGAGGTTGTCGGTCGAGAGGAGCCACAAGGTGACGACCTCGATTCGAAGATCGGCACACCAGCCGAGGAACTCTTCGATCTTGTCGGCGCCGCGGCGGTGCCCCGAGGCCAAGCCGATGCCGGCGGCCCGGGCCCAGCGGCGATTGCCGTCGAGGATCACGCCGACGTGCTTGGGGACTCGATCAGAGTGCAGCGCGGCGGCGAGGCGGCGCTCGTACGCGCCGTAGAGGAGCGCGCGCAGGTCCATGCCCAGCTGCCGACCTCCCATGCCGCCGACCTCCCATCACGCGCGATGTCGCCAGCATGCCCGCGGCTCGCGATGCAGGTGTCCGACGGGTCGGAACACTACCCCCGCACGCGTGTGGTTTCGCACCTCCCGCGCGGGTTCGGCGCGCGCACCCGGGATGCGCGTGCCGATCGCTCAGGACGTCGAAGGACCCTGGTCGCGCACCTCTTCGACCTTACGCATGGCGTCGCGCAACTGACCGAGCCACTCGTCGGCATGCTTGCCCACGAGTCGGACTGACCATGCGAGCGCGTCGCTCCGGCTGCGCGCAACCCCTGCGTCGACGAGGGTGTCGAGCACGATCCGGTCACGCTGCCGCAACCGCGTCATCACCGGGATCGATAGGTTGGTGAAGAGTTCCTTTCGCTCGCCGCAGGCGGCACCCCAGGCGACCTTGCGGCCGAAGCGGTGTTCGGCCTCGTCGGCGATCTCCATGCGGTGACCCCGGGTGTCTTCGCGGAACGCCTTGATCCGGCCGGCCCAGGCCGCCTTACGCTCGCCCTCCGACGCGTCGGCGCCCAAAGCGGGAGCGAGGATCTCCCCGATCACGGTGATTTCTTCGCGGTCAACCGCGATCTCAGGCGCTGCGACAAACCATTCCGACGGCAGCCGCCCGGTGAACCATCCGCGGACGACTTCGTCATTTCTGTGCTGTGTCATGCCTGATGTTTACATGCTTACACAGCAAGCACAACGCCGAAACGGGCCCGTTCGCTCAGAGCGTGACGGCAACCGCCACCTGCTCATGTCGCGGCGAGAAGTTCGGCGAGCGCGGTGTCGGTGGTGACTGGACGCTGGCAGACGAATCCCCTGCACACATACGCGGCGGGCTGGCCCTCGACGAGTAGTCGATCGTCGAGGAGCGGCGTCCAGGCACCGACGTTCGCGCTGGACGACGCGATCACGGCTCCGGGCGACGTCGACATCCGCGCCGCACGGAGCAGCGCCGGCGACTCGCCGACGATCGCGATCTCCGCCGGTCCGGCGAGCAAGGCAGCCGATGCGGCGAGGCCCCAACCGGCAGCACGCGGATATTTCGACCCGATCACCCGAGTGCCACCGAGTGCCTCTTCGCCTGCGCGACGATGCGCGGTCGAGCCCGTAAGCGCGGCGTAGGTGAGCAGCGCCTGCGCGGCCGCTGACTGGCCCGCCGGCGTTGCGTCGTCGGTGACATTGCGGGGACGACGCACCAGCGTCTCGGCGTCGTCGGCAGTGTCGTGAAATCCACCTTCGCCGTCCGAGAAATGTTCGAGGACGACGTCGAGGAGCTGGCCCGAGGCGTCGAGCATTCGTCGCGACGACACGGCTTGGGCCAGCACCAACAAACCTTCGGCGACATCGGCGTAATCCTCTAGAACACCGGCGGGCTCGCCGACAAGCCCGTCACGCGAAACCCTGCGCAGCCTGCCATCGACAAGATGGACGGCGAGCAGCAGCTCGGCTGCTGCATGCGCAGCTTCGACCAGATCTGGCCTGTCCAATAGGACGCCAACTTCGGCAAACGCCGCGATCGCCAGGCCGTTCCAGGCGGCGACCACCTTGTCGTCGCGGCCGGGCTGCACGCGAGACGCCCTGGCCCGTAACAGTTCGGCACGCACGTGACGCCAGCGCTTTTCGTCGTCCGGGTCGGTGAGTAGGCGCAGCACCGAAGAACCGTGCTCGAAGCTGCCACGGTCGCTGACGTCGAAGATTTCGGCGGCCCAAGTCGCGTCGGCCTCGTCGAGCGCCTCGCGCAGTTGTGCGGGCGTCCAAACGTAGGTCGAACCTTCGACACCACCGGCATCGGCGTCGAGGGCTGAGGCGAATCCGCCTTCTGTGGTGCGCAGATCGTTGAGCATGAATTCAGCGGTCTCGACCGCTATTCGTCGTGCGAGTGGCGAACCGCTTGCGCGCCACCAGTGTGCGTAGACGCGCGCCAGCTGCGCGTTGTCGTAGAGCATCTTCTCGAAGTGCGGCACGATCCACTGGTTGTCGACGCTGTAACGCGCAAAGCCGCCTGCGAGCTGGTCGTAGATGCCACCACGCGCCATCACTTCGCAGGTACGGGCGACCATCTCGTGTGCGCCCAAAGAGCCGTAACGCAAAAGGAATTCGAGCACCGCGGACGGCGGGAACTTTGGTGCGTCGCCGAAGCCGCCGTGTCTGTCGTCGAAGTCTGCGCGCAATGCCGCAACCGCTGCGTCGAGAAGATCGGAGTCAGGTGGTGTGCGCTCGACCGGCATCGCCGAACGTTCGCCGAGCAGCCGCACGATCTCGCCCGCTGAGGTCGTGAGCTCGTCACGCCGGTCCTGCCACGCCGTAGCGACGGCGTCAAGCACTTGCACGAAGGCCGGCATCCCCTGCACGGGCTGCTTGGGAAAGTATGTGCCGCAGTAGAACGGCTGCCCGCCGGGTGTGAGAAAGCAGGTCATCGGCCAACCACCGTGGCCGGTCATGGCCTGTGTGGCGTCCATGTAAACGGCGTCGACGTCGGGCCGCTCCTCGCGGTCGACCTTCACGCAGACAAACAGTCGGTTCATCTGCGCGGCAGTGTCGGCGTCCTCGAACGATTCGTGTGCCATCACGTGACACCAGTGGCAGGCCGCGTACCCGACGCTCAGCAGGATCGGCACGTCGCGGCGACGAGCCTCGTCGAACGCGTCAGGCGACCACGGCCACCACTCGACTGGGTTGTCCTTGTGTTGCAGCAAATACGGGCTAGTTGCACTGCCGAGTCGGTTCACCTTCCCCATGTTCCCAGGCCTAGTTAGTCAAGCCAAGCTTGTGAATAAGTGTCTGAACAGGGTCAAGGTGAGTGCGAGTCGCGGAATAGATCCATGGCCCGGGCTTGGAGACTTGGACTTCGATTCGCCGCCATTGAGCCATGAGGATCTCTAGTTGCTCCCACGGTCCGCGAGCTTCCTTGCCGGACAACACCACGAGTCGAGCACCGTGCTGCTTGACGGCATCAATCTCTCCAGGCCGGCTGGAGATGTGAGAGTCCCGGCTGATGACGACCCAACCGCAGGCAGTCACGATCGGCAGCCAGACAGGATCCTTCGTCGCGGGTGATACGACCGGGCACGCAGCCCGGGTACGTCGCTTGATCGTCTTGCCAGGATCACCTGGAAAGGTGCAGTCCGATCGAAGGTCGCAGACAACGCGAGCCAAGCCGAGCACGTCCGCATCGAAATAGAAGCGAACCTCCGCCGGCTTTGCCACGCTCGCTACGCCGTGCGCCTGGCGTGTTGAGCGTGCTCGTACGACAAGGCCCACTCGACGTCGGCAGGCACAATCTCGAACTCGTCTGCGATCTCGTCAGACGCGTAGCCGTCCAAGGAGCATTCCCAGAGAACCTCGGTGCTGATGCCCGAAACCGACGGCTTGCCGAACCGGACATCCGGATCAATGACGACCGTCGACGCGGGGTCGACAGCCGGACGCCAACGCACCGCAACCTCGTCGTCGAACTCGACGCGGTCGAGGAACGCCAGTCCGGCCGGAAGCAACAGATACTGTCCACTCACGGGGGCATATAGCCACAGGTCGTCAGGCAGCCCCGACGATGTCTGCGCCTCGATAACGAGCTTCTTCCCATCGGTCCACGGTCGCTTTGTCGCTAGTGGATAGGCCACTCCGAACTGCTCGCGAAGGATCGCGACGAAGGCTCGCAACTCCGCCAGCGGTACGCGCAGGTCGCGTCGGTACTGCGCTAGGGCACCGGCTTCGATGAACTCCGCCCACGTGACCGTCCATGGGCCGTCATGCACAGCCGACGAAGCCTGCCGCAGCACCGGAGCGTAGCTACGGGCCCGGTAGACACGGCCCTCTAACCAGTAATGCAGGGTCGCCTGCGGCAGCCGCAGGAATCGAGCCGCGTCGGCCTCGGAGTACATCTCACGCAGCAAAAGCGAGTCGGTGGTCACGAGGCTGATTCTGACAGACGGTCACGACAATCCGATCGGATTTCGCCTACAGCAAACTGCTGGCCGCCTTGAGCGCTACTCCATAGGCGAAGGTCGTCGGCGCGGACGGCAGCCGCGCGACGCGACGCATCACGCCGTCCTGTTGCGTGGTGGCGAGCATGGCAAGGCGAGAGACCGCTGCAACCCTGCGGCGCCGGGCATTTTCGTAAGCGCGCAGGCTTGCCGCGAGATCGGTGGCATGAAGCCTCTTAGCTAGCACCCAAGCATCTTCGAGTGACTGGTTCGCGCCCTGTGCCAGGGCAGGCGGCATTACATGCGCGGAATCGCCGACCAGTGTCGATCGCGCCGTACCCCAAACGTGTGGAACCCGGTGACGAACGTGCACGAAGCATTCGGCGTCCGATATCAGTTCGAGGATTTCTCGAGCAGGACCGCGCCAACTGCCGAATCGATCGCGCAGCATCTGCACGGGTTCTTCATTCGCAATACCGGACGACGGCCGGCGAATCTCGAACCACCACTGCAGAAGTCCTTCACCGGCAGGCAGAATTCCGCAAATGCCCTCGGCACCGATCACGTTGACACCGAGCCTTCCCCGGGTCAACGGATGATCGAGCGGGGCCAAGGCCTGCCAGGTCACCCAGCCGGTCAAGGCCGCGTCAGCGGGATCGACCAGTTGCCGCCGCACGATCGAACGGTGACCGTCAGCGCCGATCACCACATCACCTTCGATCGTTTGGCCGTCGTTAAGAATGACCCGAGCGGCGCCTGCGTCGGTTTCGACCGCCGCGACGTCGCAGTTGAATGACACGACGTCGTGGGGCAAACCGGCGGCCAGCCGCTCGACGAGTCGCGAACGCGGAATTGTCAACGCGCCGAAACCGAGCCGCCGCCTGATCGCGCGCACGTCGACGTGCCAGATCGGCCGGCCGTCGGAGCGCCACGCGTCGAACGTCTCGACCTCGCAACCGACGCCGCTGTAATCGACGTCAAGTGCGTTCAGGACGGCGATTCCATTGCTCCACAGGGTTACCGCGCCGCCGGTCGGTCGCAGGCTTGGAGCGCGCTCGAACACGCAGACCTCATGACCGCCCGTGATTAGTGCGCGGGCAACCGCGAGGCCCGATACTCCACCGCCGACGACCAATACCCGCATGCCACCATTACAGCGCGAGAGTGAGACCCGCGACGCGCGCTTCGTGATCGAGCAACCAGCGCTTGCGGTCGAGTCCGCCTGCGTAGCCGGTCAACGAACCGTCAGCACCGATCACCCGATGGCAGGGCACGATCACGCCGACCGGATTGCGACCGACCGCGGCAGCAACCGCTCGGGTCTTGGTTCGATCCGCCACCCGGGCGGCGAGCTCCCCGTAAGTGCACGTCTTTCCGTACGGAATATCGGTAAGTGCTTGCCACACGCGGCGCTGAAATTCGCTGCCTTTGAACGAGATCGGCAGTTCGAACGAGATCGAGGTACCAGCGAAATAGGCCGTTAGTTGTTCGTGAGCGTCGCGAAGTGCGGCATCGTCACGAGCCCAGTCGGCGCCGATCGCGCGTTCATACCGTTGGCCGACCAGGTAGGTGCCCGTGAGCGCAACGTCAGCGCCGACGACCTCGCCGACAAGTAACGTGTCGCCGATCGGCGATTCGACCATCGTGTAAACCGTCATGCTGTCTTCTCCTCACCGGTGTCTCGGGCAGCGACAGCACCGCGGGCCGATGCCTGCGTTGCCGCCGACCATACGTGCTGCAGTGCGTACGAACGCCACGGTCGCCATTGATGCGATAACCGTTCTGCCGATCGCGGGTCGCCTGCGACACCGAGCGCCTCGAGGCCGTAGCGCACGCCGAGGTCGCTCGGCATGAACACGTCGGGATCGCCGAGCGCCCGCATCCTGATGTAGGCAACGGTCCAGGGGCCGATACCTGGGAGCGCGAGCAGAGCCGCGGCCGACGCGTCGCGGTCGGCTCCGGGATCGAGATCGACATCGCCGGCGGCAACCGCACGGGCCATCGTCACCAACGAGGCGGCTCGGCTTCGCGTGAGCGGCAACGACAACGGATCGGCGTCGGCGATCGCTTGAGCTGTAGGAAACAGGTAGGTGAGCGTTTCGTCGGCGATCGACAGCGGCTCGCCGTACGCAAGGGCGAGCCGTTTGGCGAGCGTGCGCGCGCCCGAGACGCTGATCTGCTGCCCGAGTACGGCCCGAACTGCGAGTTCGAATCCGTCGACGTGGCCCGGAACGCGCCGGCCTGGACCCGCGGCAGCCACCTCACCGAGCACGTCGTCATCGCGCAAGAACTCGTCGATCGCGGGCACGTCGGCGTCGAGATCGAGGAGACGGCGCGTTCGTGCAACCGCGGACGCCAGATCGCGTAGGTCAGAAAGCCTTAAGCAGCAGGGGATCCACCCTTGCGCGTTGAAAAGCTCGTTCGGATCAGCCGTCGCGTCAAGCGCACCGACCTCGACGATTGCGCTGCCGTGCGCAAGCGACATGGCCCGCCGGTAGCCGAAACTCGTGCCACTCTCGACGCCCGGCACCGCCCTGGGGCCGAAAAAGTCGAACAATGCGCGGGCGTCGAGTGGACGACGAAACGGCAGCCGCAACGCAATCGTGCCCGCGGTGACAGGTGCGCTCCCTTTTGTCGGACGACGCGCTGCGCGCAACTGCGTCGGCGTCATGGCAAAGACTTCGCGCACCGTGTCGTTGAACTGCCTGACGCTGGAAAATCCAGCAGCGAAAGCGACATCGGAGACTGGCAGCGCGGTGGTCTCGAGCAGCAGTCGCGCGGTCTGCGATCGTTGAGCACGGGCCAAAGCGATCGGACCGGCGCCCACCTCGGCGAGCAATGACCGATACACGTGCCGCTCGCTGTACCCGAGTTTGCGAGCAAGGCCGCCGACGCCTTCGCGATCGACGACGCCGTCGACAATGTGGCGCATCGCGCGGCCCACGAGATCAGCCCGCACGTTCCATTCCGGCGAGCCCGGCGCGGCATCTGGGCGGCACCGCTTGCAGGCCCGGAACCCGGCCTCTTGTGCGGCCGCAGCGGTCGGCAGGAATCGTACGTTCGCCCGTTTCGGCGTGATCGCCGGGCAACTCGGCCGGCAGTAAATGCCAGTGGTCAGCACGCAGACGAAGAACCAGCCGTCGAAGCGCGGGTCACGACTGCTCAGCGAGCGGTAGCAAGCGTCGTCGGTCAACATGCCTTCGAGCATGCACTACTCGGACGACGCTTCGCTGGCGGGATTCGGACCCGACCATACACGTCCGATTTCCGCTAACGATGATCTCCGGTGAGTGCCACACAACGGACTCGGCGATAATCGGCGGATGCCCGACGTCGCCGCCGACCTATTCGTCACGCCGAGAATCACGCTGCCCTCGAACGAGCTGCGCTGGCGCTTCTCGCGGTCCAGCGGTCCGGGCGGCCAGGGCGTCAACACGACCGACAGCCGGGTGGAGCTCACATTCGATCTCGCGAACAGCCCGTCTGTTCCACCGATGCTGCGTGACCGCGCACTGGGTCGACTCGCCGACCGATTGGTCGAGGGAACCCTGACTGTTGCGGCCTCCGAACACCGGTCACAACTTCGGAATCGCGAGGCTGCGGCGACTCGACTGGCCTCGGCCTTGCGCGCGGCGCTTGCGCCCCCGCCTCGCGGCCGTCGTCCGACCACACCGTCGCGAGCTGCGGTCGAACGACGACTTACCGACAAGAAAGCCAACGCGCAGCGGAAGGCGCAGCGCAGGCCGCCCGCTGATTGGTGATGCGCTAGCGCAACTGGTCGAGGTCGGCGAACGACATCGATGTGTCGGCCGCCGGATCGCCCGGCCGGTCTTGCCAAATGACGTAATGCCCACTGGTGAACGCGACCCCGTTGGGGTTGACCGGTAGTTCGATATTTCGGTTGGCGCTCGGGTCGTAGATGTAGTCGTGGCTCTCATATAGGAGCGGCGGGCCGGCAGCTGGTTGTGCCGCAGCAGGCGCGTAGGGATCGACGTCGTTCCACATCACCATGCCGTCGGCCATTGCCACGAAGCCACCAAGCCGGCCAAGGTTCGACGCAATCTCTCTGCGGTCAGTTGGATCTGCCTGACTCGTGATCGCGACCGTCGACAGTTGCGCGCCCTCGATGTCGCCGTATACCTCGC
>JBOGEK010000239.1:0-10728 GCA_050743645.1 Acidothermaceae bacterium | reverse complement strand
GTTGATGAGGTCGAACTCTTCCCAGGTGCCGATCGCCGTGCGATTTGCGATCAGTGGTGAGGAGCCGGCATTTTCTGCCGTGACGTAATCGCCATTGGCGTGTGCCCGCAGGCTGATGACACCGCTCGTACCGCCGCCGCCCGTGCCCTGCGTTCCGCCCCAGGTGAAGGTGGCGGACGTCGAGCCCGGCAGGTTGTAGGTGAACGACTCGTTGCCCCACACGACTTTCATCGACTGTGTCGACGTGGTCTCGTTGTAGGCGACCAGTGCTTTCGAACCATCGGGGTTCAGCCATGCCACGTTCGGAATGGTGGAGTTCGCGGTGGAGTCGATGCGGTAGGCGCCAGGCTTGACGAACTTGGTCAGCTGACCCATGTCGTAGTACTCGACGGTGTAGTCGACTTGTCCGCTGCGGCTGTCGCCGTTGTGAACTGTCACGAGGCCGGTGCAAGTGCCGCAACCACCTTGGATGTACGGGCCCATGTTCTGATCGACGGCGAGGCTCCACTTCGTCACCGTGCGACCCCAGTTGCGGGTGTAGTTGATGATGTTTTCCATGTCTTCTTTTTGCTGATTGGCGATCCACGTACCACCGGAGTGTTCGGTGTCGAAAGCGTCGACGCTCGGGTACTGGTTGTGAATCGTCGTCTGCTCGCTGACGTCACCGCCATAGCCGTGCCAGGCGATGCCGCCGAACAGCGAGTCGTTGCGCAGGGTTGCGTCAGCCATCGGCACTGAGCCGAGGTCGTTGTAGTTGCCCCAGTTGTAGTCAAGCACCAGCAACTTGGTGCTCAGGCCCGCTGCGTGAAATGCCGGTAGCAAGTCGTTGACGCTGAAGTAATCGAGACCCGAGCCGTTCCAGTTCATCGAGGCGTAGCCGGTCGAGTCGGTACCGCAGCAGGTCGGCTCGTTCTGTGCCGATACGTAGTCGATGTGCACACCCTGTGCCGCGTAGGCCTGGATGTACTTCACGAAATACTGTGCGTAAGCCGAGTAGTACTGCGATTGCAGCCAGCCGCGATGCACGAAGTCGTCGTTGTCCTTCATCCACGCTGGCGCGCTCCACGGCACGCCCATGATTTTCAACGAAGGATTGAGCTGCGTGGCCTGTTTGGTCAACGGCAAGATGTCGACGAGGTCGTGCGAGATCGAGAAGTTGTTCAAGTTCGGGTCGGTCTGGCCGGCCGACATGTCGTCGTAGCTGTAGTTGTAGCGGGCCAAGTCAGACGCGCCCATCGGGTTGCGCAAGAAGTCGAGGCCGATCCCGCTGGTCGGACTGAAGAGGTTGTTCATCACCGTGTTGCGCGTGCTGGCGCTCAGTGTGTCGAGGTCATACGCCGCGGTGTCGGTCATCGACGCACCAGCGCCGACGAACGTTTGGTACTTGGTGTTTTCGTTGACTGTGATGGTCTGACTGGCTCCCGCACTTGACGAAGAAAACGCCGTCGGTGCTTGCTGTTGCAATCCCCGGGTGACGTTGCGTCCACCCGAGTCGTTCGTAGTCGTGAGCCAGATATTCACCGACTCGCCCGCTGCGTGCGCTGGGGGAGTTGGCAATACGGCGAAGGCTGCTCCGGCGGCAATGACTGCGCCAGTGGCAATAACGGCCCTGGTAGTGCGCCTGGAATGGCGCGGTCTTTCGACGTACGCGAGCGATGACATGACGAATTAACCCTTTCCCTCGGGCGGCGAAATGCCGGCCGGGCAGCGCGCATGGCACGGCACGATGCACGTACGGCAGTCCGGAGGAGCCGCCGTGCGTGAGACCGCACAGCGGTGAAGGCCGCGGGCGAGGGGCGCGTCACTCGTCTCGCCGCGCTGGTGCGGCCCCGGCGCTGTTTGGGTTCCTAACGATCGGGGTTGAACGCGAGGAAACACCCGAAGGCTTAGGCGTGTCAAGAGTTTGCGACGACTTCGTTCACGCCTTTTTTCGGAGCGTGAAGATTCTCGCCACATTTGGAACGCCCAGGGCATTGAACGCCTGAGCGCGGCCGAGCAGCGGTGGCACGCTTTCGCTGCGCATGGCTAGGGCAGACTTGCCGGCATGCACAACGAGGTCGGACGCCGTCGCCGCAGCGCGCCCGGCCACCTCCTTGCCAGCCCGCCTCCGATCCGGCCCGGCCACCTCCGTGGCCGCTCGCTCGCGATGCTGGTTTGCGCGGCGGCTGTCTGTATTGCCATTGCTGCCACTGGTTGCACGGCATCGCACCGCACCGGCTCGACAGGCATCAACTCGGGCGCGCCGAGTGCGGCCACGGCCGGCCCGGCCGATACGCCGACCGACGGAAGTGGCGGTGGTGCTGGCGCCTCGGCGGCAAGCTCCGCTGACGCGGGCCCCTCGTCGTCCGGACCGAGCGGTGCCCAACCACCTATGCCCGCGCGGCTTCCGAAGATCGATCCAGCGAGTCTTGCCAAGTTCTACAGCCAAAAAATCAGTTGGACGTCGTGCGGCGGCGGCCTTCAGTGCGGCGACCTGACCGTGCCGCTTGATTATGGAAACGCTGCAGGGCCAACGATTACGTTGGCGGTGATTCGGCATCGCGCGACATCGGGCAATCGCATCGGATCCGTGGTGCTGAATCCAGGTGGGCCTGGTGGTTCGGGCGTGCAGTTCTTGAAAAGCGCCTGGCACGCCTACGACCAACTACTTCAGAGCCGTTTCGACGTCGTGTCGTTCGATCCGCGCGGGGTTGGGGCAAGTGACCCGATCCGATGCGTCCCGAGCACGCTCGAAGACCAATACGTTTCGTACGACGTCGACCCGAAGGATGCCGCCGAGGTCGCTCATCAGAAACAGTTGAACGACGAATTTGGCGCTGGTTGCGAGAAAATGTCGGCACAGCTACTGCCGCATGTCGGCACGCCTGAAACTGCCCGTGATCTCGACGTGCTGCGCGCGGCGCTTGGCGACGACAAGCTCACCTACATCGGCGAGTCGTACGGCACGTTTCTCGGCGCGATCTATGCCGAGCTGTTTCCGACGAAGATTCGCGCATTTGTGCTCGACGGCGTCGTCGATCCCACGCTTAACGATGTGAGCGAAGCACAGGGCCAAGCCGTGGGGTTCGAGACGGAGTTGCATGCCTTCATCGCCAACTGTGTAAGTCACGGTGGCTGTGCGCTCGGCTCATCGTCGTCCGATGCCGAATCGAAGCTCGATGCCTGGCTCGACACTTTGACCGCGAAGCCACTGAAGGGCGGCGGGCGTGCGCTCACGAAAATGCTTGCTGTTTCTGGGATCGCGGCCGCGCTCTACACGCCGCAATCGTGGGACACGCTGAATAGCGCACTCGGCAAAGCGATGAAAGGCAATCCGTCGGGCATGTTCGTGCTTGCCGACGATCTGACCGGACGGCGCTCCGATGGCAGCTACAGCAACGAACTCGAGGCCAACGTAGCAATCAACTGCGCCGACCGTGGCACGTCGTTGCCGTCGATGGATGCTGCGGCGCAATCTGCACTGGCAAGCGAAAAGGACGGCCCGACCTTCGGCGAGATTCTCGGCTGGGGAGACAGCACCTGCATCGGCTGGCCGGTGCCCGGCGAGTTGTCGCCGGGCCCTGTGCATGCGGAAGGCGCGCCGCCGATCGTGCTGGTCGGCAACACTCGCGACCCGGCGACCCCGCTCGCGTGGGCGCAGTCGCTCGCTGGGCAACTCGACTCTGGCGTGCTGGTCACCTGGGACGGCGACGGGCACACCGCCGACCTGCGCTCCGCGTGCGTCGACGGCATCGTCAGCGCGTACGTCGTCTCGCTGAAGGTGCCCGCCCGCGGCACGGCCTGCCCGGCATCCGGCTGAAGATCGAACAGGCCGGACGACGGCGAGGTGTCCCGGGGTCACGGCGGACCGTCGAGCCAAGTAGACTCTCGGGGTCGTCGTCACGGGGCCGGTTTCGGCTGGTCGCGTGGCAGGCGCGCCGCCTTAGCTCAGTCGGCAGAGCGTCTCACTCGTAATGAGAAGGTCTGGAGTTCGATTCTCCAAGGCGGCTCCCACATTTTGTATTGCTTCGGCTGATAGGTGTCATCTGACCTTGGGCTGATGGATGACAATGTTTCGGGTGATTGGTTACGCCTACTTCGGGGATCGCAGGTCGTTCGTAGGCAACACAGATTGAGCGTCTCGAGGTCATGGCAGTCAACGAACCGCACCGTGTGAGTTTGCGTTAGCGCGAGGCGGCGGTCGCCGTGCACAATATGGGGGTGACGTCGCTGTCGGTGATCAGCGTCGGGTTCTTGGGGGCTCTGGTCGGGGGCTCGATTTTGACGTGGGCGGCGTTCTTTGCCGTCGCGCGCAAGCGAGCGCGTCGTCGCAGGCTCGCGATGACCATGGTCGCGGCGGCGGCACTGATTACCTCGGTGTTGACTGCCGCTGACATGGTCAACGCGCATTACCAGTACCTGCCGCGGGTCAGCGATGTGTTGGGCGAGCGCGACTGGCCCACCCTCGACAAGCAGCAATTTGTGCTGCTCAGCGATGAGACACCCGCCACGCAGTGGATATCTGTCGGCCATCGTTCGCTGCGGATGCCGCCGAAGGGTGCGGTGATCTCGATTCCCACTCCGGACGCCGGGATCGGATTCCGGGCGGCGAGCGTGCTCGTCTACCTGCCGCCGCAGTACTTCACCGAAAGCGACGCGCGTTTCCCGGTGACCTACCTGCTGCACGGCTCGCCGGGCATCCCGATCGATTGGCTGCGTGGGGCCGGCGCCGCGACCGCGGGCGATCGTGCTGCCGTCGCGGGTGAGCCGCAGATTCTCGTGATGCCGACGCTTAGCCGCGACTGGCTGGATGACTCCGAATGCGTCGACGGCGCGCACACGCAGGTCGAGACCTATGTCATCGATGATTTGGTGCCGGCTGTCGACACCCAGTTGCGCACGCGTCCCGATCGTGCCGATCGAAGTGTCGCCGGCATGTCGGCCGGCGGATATTGCGCATTGAATCTCGGTCTTCGCCATCGTGACGTCTTCGCTCGCATCATTGACATGTCGGGTTACACGCACCCGACGCATAGCGGTGGGATGCGTGCGCTATTCGGCCCGCGGCCCGACCTCGCGGAGGCGGTCGCGGCGAATAGTCCTGACGTTTATGCAGGCCGGCTGGCAGCGACACCGTCGACGCAGGTGTTTTTCCTTTGCGGCACGGCCGACCACAGTTCCTTGAAGCAGATGTCGTTGTTGCGCGACGAACTCGACGCGCGTGGCATCAGCGTCTCGTGGCACACGGCACCGGGTGGCCATACTTATGGCGTTTGGCGACCCGGTCTGGTGGCTGCATTGGCGTGGGCGGGTAAGCAGCCTGCCTGAGACCGAGCCCGGTGCGGTTCCGAGATCGGTCCTCGTCGACCGCAGATCGGGGCCCTGCTCACTTCGCTGCTTCCGCCTGCGGTGCGAGATACCAAGGTGTTCGATCAGGGTCTCGTCGGCAGACTCGACGGCTCCGGCGGACCGAACGGCGAATTTCCGAGCTCAGGTGTCGCGGTGGGTGATGAGCACGGTCGCGGTGATGAGAGCAGCGGCGGCGTAGAGGAGGAGCACTCCGAGCCCGGCCCAGGGGGCGAGCACGCCGCGGGGATGGATCACGGTGATGATCTGGCTGCCGGCGTTGGCGGGCATGTAGTTGATGAGCTGATTGCGTAGGTGCGTCGGCAGTAGATCGGTGAGGCCGGTCAAAGCGAACAGGACGGCGAAGAACGCGGAGAGCGCGCCAGCGGTGTGGCGGATCAGCGCGCCGATACCGAAGCCGAGGAGGCCGACGGCCGTCAGGTACAGGCCGCCACCGATGGTGGCTCGCAGGACGGCGGATTGATCGAGGGAAACGCCGACGTGGGCTGGTGTGAGGAGGGCTTGTCCGACGGCGAAGGCGGCGAAGCTCATGATTTCGCCGCCGATGAAGGTAGCGACGCCGAAGACGAGGCCTTTGGCTGCGAGCAATGCACGCCGTTGCGGCACGGCGGCGAGGGTCGCGCGGATCATTCCGGTGCTGTACTCGGAGCTGATGGTCAGCACGCCGAGGGCCCCGATGGCGACCTGGGAAATGTAGAGCCCGTTGAGGCTAAGCAGCGTTGCGTCCAGCCCGGTTGCGTTGTCGGCCCCGTGGTTGATGTTGTACGCGGTGCGGGCGCAGATGATGGCACCCAGCACGACGCCGGCAAAGATTGCGACACCAGCGGTCCAGTACGTGGAGCGGATGCTGCGCAGCTTGGTCCACTCGGATCGAAGCAGGTTGGCGAAACCGATACTGGGCGAGGGCTTGCCGGTGCCGACACCAGCATGGGCGTTGATGGTCGTGGTTGTCATGCCGGCTCCCCGATCTGGTTGGCGGCAGGTGGCGTGGGGTGGTTCTCGGTTTGGAAGTCGATGTAGTCGCGGGTGAGTTGCATGTAGGCGGCTTCCAGGGATGCGGCGTGCGCGGTGAGTTCGTGGACGGCGATGCCGTGCCGGGTGGCCAGATCGCCGATCGTGGCGCGGTCCAGGCCATCGACCCGCAGCCCCGGTTCGGTGGTGCGTTGATCGGGATCGGGGGTTACCGTCGCGCCGGCGCGGTACAGGATGTCGCTCAAGGCAGCCAGTTGGGGGGTGCGAACCAGGACGTAGCTTCCCGCGTTGGCCGCGATGATGTCGGCGGTGGTGGCGTCGGCAAGGAGTTTGCCTTGGCCGATCACGATGAGGTGGTCTGCGGTCAGGGCCATTTCGCTCATCAAGTGGCTGGACACGAAGACGGTGCGGCCTTCGGTGGCGAGGCCGCGCAGCAGGGTCCGGATCCACAGGATGCCTTCGGGATCAAGGCCGTTGACCGGTTCGTCGCAGACCAGGGTCGGTGGGTCGCCGAGTAGCGCAGCGGCTTCTCGATCATTCATGCCAAAGACCCAGCAGCTGCAGCCGAGGTCGCCGCCCGTTGCCCAGGCATCGCGGCAGGGATGACCGTTGCGGTCGGCACTATCACCGTCGTGCACGAAAACAGCGTGTCAGCTTGAGCTCGGTCGCTCTCCGCACGCTCGTGGTCGTTACCGCATCTTCTTGGCAGCGACTTGTCAGCGACTACGGCCTTCCCATCACCGCTGCCGAATCGGGTTGCGGGGAGCACATCCCGTTCAACTGGCGCGAAGATGGATGCCATGAACCTTCACGCGATTCCCAAGCCCGTGTATGCAACGTCAGCGGTCGTGGTTGCCCTTGCTGCAGTGTTTGCAGGCGCGTTCCTGCTCGGCCGCCAATCGGCGCCCGCGCGCACGGGGACGTGGATCCAAGGCAACGCGGTCGGTTACGACGAGGGGGTCTCGACTGGGCGCGCACTGCAAGTTGGTGCCGCCCTTCCCGCCGATACGAAAGACGTTGCGACTAAGGCGTTTCAAGCGGGCTACCGTGCCGGTCTTGTCGACAGTTTCGGCAGTTACGACGGCGGCTGGAACCTAAGCCAGCCGTACGTGGTCGTGATTGAGAAAGGGGTCGACGATGCGCCATACCGGATCGACCAGCGTGAACTCCTCCAGCCAGGCGTCACCTACCAACTATGCAAAAACGGTACGGCCGTGTGCCCGAGCTGAGTTCCATTAGCGGACGACGCCCACCGGCGAAACGAAAGCGTGGAATGGGTCGCGAACAGGCGGTGCTGCAAGGCTAAGCCGGGCTCGGCCGACCTCGACGTCCGCCATTGAAAGCACTCGCGCCAGCATTGACGCCGTCGTCTCACCGGCATCTACGCCGTCCGACGTCACCATGGCGCGGTAGATCGTCACGTAATGCGGCGCGGGAGTGTTGTACATCCAATCAACCGAACCAAGATGGACGGCGCTGCCGTGCCCACCGGCGATGCCGTCGAATGGACGATCCCAGACCTGGACGCCGGCGGGCCCGGCAGAAAAGCAACCACCGCTACTGACGTCGTTGTGGCTTGCAGTTATGAGAAGCTGACGCGCTTCGTGTTCGGCGAGCACCAGTCCAGGTCGGATCTGGCTGCACAGCGCTGGTCTGGCCACCATCCCTGGCAATAGTCGCAATACTGCGCCAGATGCTGCGTCAGATCCTCGGCCAGATTTTGGGCCAGTGCCTTGCGTCGCGTTTGTTGATGTCATCGCGCTCATCGGTTACCTCCCTGTGTCGATGCGATACCAATGAATCGGTCGCGCGCATTAGGCAGAACCGCATCGCCGCGTTCGAGCCGCGTAAAGATGATCCACGGCTGGTTCACCCGAGGTCGACGTACTGTAGTTCGGTGCACATGATCGCGGCATCGCGCTCACGAGCCAACGGGGCTCGTCGTCCGTCCGCCAGGTAGGAAGAAAGTCCGTGCTGAGGCGAAGTCGATGAGCTGCGTTTCGTACAGGCCCTCGGTGCGCTCATGGGCGGCTGATGATCTAGCCCTCGCGATCAGCCGACCAGAGTGCTAGGCCAGTAACGCCAACACGGTGTCTACGTAACTTGCCCCCCGCGCAGCGTTTTGCGACATTCCGACACCTTCCGGACGTCGGTCACCAGACTGGCAGCGTGATCTTTGCCATGATCAACGCATCTCGGTTGATTGCCGGAGAGCGCGTCCCGCACGGTAAAGCTCGTGTCCTTGTAGACAACTAGGGCTTCTCACGTCAAGATGCCCGAGGACGGCGTGACGGGTATCGCCGGGATCGGGGCCAGGAAATGAAACTTCGTTATCCCGCTGCATCGGCAGTGGTTCTCTCGCTGACTTTCGCGATTGCGCCTGCGGCGCATGCAGCTGCGGGCAGCCCACTCGATTGCGGCGCTGGAGTCGTCGCGGTCAAGGGCGGCTACCAGCTCACCCAAGACGTCACATGTGGATTCACCTGGGCAGACAGTCACAAGTTTCTTGATCTCCGGGGCCACACCCTGACCGGGGCGATCTTGACCACGGGCGATCACCTTACGTTCCGCAACGGCACGTTGGTGACTGACGGTTCGTATCTTGCGAGTGACAACGTCACGTTGTCGCACCTGAAAGTCGAAGGTTCTGGGCCCGTTGTCGGTTTCCTCATCGAAGCCGGCAACAACTTCGTCGTCGAGCACTCGAGCTTCGAAAATATCGACGCATCAGTCGTGCTCGACTTCTACTTCGGCAGCACCGCCCGCATCACGAACTCCACGTTCACCGGCAACACCGGTGCGGCGATCAGCGTGCAGGCAGCCAACGACGTCGACATCGAGCACAACGCCTTCAACCGCAACGGCATCGGCGTCAATCTGTGGCCCGAAGACATGGCGGGCGTGAATCGCGTCACCGTGTCGAACAACACGTTCGATGGCAACGTCAACGCCGCCCTCAGCATTCACGGGTTCATCGAAAATGGTGCCCTCGACGCTGCCCACGTCGAGCGGAACACGATCACCGCGACCGGCGGCCCCGGGATTGAGGTCGTTCTGACCTGTCTCACCGGTGATGACTGCACCCCGCCCAGCATGAGCGTTTCGCACAACCACTTGCTCGGCAACGGCACAGCTGCCTCCAACGTCGATTCCCGTTCGGGGATGTTCGCCCGCGGCTATTCGACTGACGGCGAGACGAATATCGATACACCGGCGTATCTAGCGGGCGTGCGGGTTACTGCGAATCACGCCGAGTCGAATGGCGACCTCGGCTTCGACGTGCCGGGAGTCACCGATGGCGGCAAGAACCAGGCATCGTCCAACGCAAACCCGATGCAATGCATCGGCTTGAGCTGCCAGAAGGTCGGCGCGATGGCACGCATGTTGACCACCGTCGCCCCGAGCCTCAACCTGTCAGAAGTGGCGCACCACCACAGCTAGCTCGTGAGCGTGAACCAGTAGAAGCCGTGTCCCGCGAACGACAGTCGGTAAAGCCGGTCGTCGACTCGCGGGAAGTGGCTTGCGCCCCTGACTTCTTTCGGCGTCAGGCCGACAAAGCGGCGCAGGTCGAGTTCGGCAGGCTGCGCGAATCTTGACAGGTTGTTCACGCACAGCACGCGATCGTCGCCGAACTCGCGGATGAACGCGAAGATGCTCGGATTCGAAACACCGACTTCGTGGTAGCTGCCCAATCCGAACGCCGGATGCTGCCGCCTCGTCGCGATTAACCCGCGAGTCCAGTGCAGTAGCGAGAGCGGTGAGCGCGTCTGCGCCTCCACATTGACCGCCTGGTAGCCGTAGATCGGGTCCATGTTCGCCGGCAGGTAAAGACGCCCAGGGTCGGACGACGAAAAGCCCGCGTTACGGTCTGGTGTCCATTGCATCGGCGTGCGTACTGCATCTCGGTCACCGAGCCAGATGTTGTCGCCCATCCCGATTTCGTCGCCGTAATACAGTACGGGTGAGCCGGGAAGCGAAAGCAGCAACGCCGTGAACAATTCCAGCTGATCGCGTGAGTTCTCGAGCAACGGCGCAAGTCGACGCCTGATGCCCATGTTGGCCTTCATGCGTGGATCACTCACGTACTCAGACCACATGTAGTCGCGCTCTTCATTGCTCACCATCTCAAGCGTGAGCTCGTCATGGTTGCGGAGGAAAATCGCCCACTGGCAGCCGTAGGGGATCTCGGGCGTTTGCGCAAGGACGTCGGTGATCGGAAACCGTTGTTCGCGTCGCACCGCCATGAACAACCGCGGCATCAGCGGAAAGTGGAACGCCATGTGGCACTCGTCGCCGCCCACCGAAGGGTCGCCGAAGTACTCCACCACGTCGCCCGGCCACTGGTTGGCCTCGGCCAGCAGCACCCGGTCCGGGTAGAGCCGGTCCACCTCGGCCCTGACCCGCTTGAGG
>JBOGEK010000238.1:0-10548 GCA_050743645.1 Acidothermaceae bacterium | reverse complement strand
CTTCGGCGGTCGCACCGAGCCGTCGAGCGTTCGGTGGGTGGCGAATCAGAATTCACGCTGGGGATCCTGCACGCCTGCTGACCGCACGATCAGGTTGTCGGAACGGCTACGGGTAATGCCGTCGTGGGTGATCGACTATGTGCTGGTGCACGAGCTTGCCCACCTGATCGAGATCGGTCATGGGCCGCGCTTCCAAGAGTTGGTCGACCGGTACCCGAAGGCGGAACGGGCCCGCGGGTATCTGCTCGGCGTCAGCGCGGCGGCCGGCGACCCAGCGGCCGAACCAGATGACGAGATGCCCGACGACGGCATGTTCCACGACACGGCGCCGGGCGACCCGGCACCGGGCTACGCATCGGCGCCGGGCGACGCGACATTCCACGAATTGGCAGCAAGCGAGACGGCGACACCTGGCAACGGTCAGCTGTGGTGAGAGCTGATGGTTTTGCGAGCTAGTGCTCCGGCGCGCCGCTCTCGCCAGTGCCGGGCTCCTCGGGTGGCGCGTCGAGGCCCGTGATGTCGCTGATGTCGAGGTCAATATCGCGACGGTCGACGAAGGCCGCCGGGTCGTCGAAATCGTCCGACGTCGGCAGCAGATCGGGGTGCTCCCAAAGGGCATCGCGGCCTTCGGGGCCACGGTTTTCGCGGAGCAGTCGCCACAACTCGGCAGCTTCGCGCATCCGCCTTGGGCGAAGCTCGAGACCGACAAGTGTGCCGAAGGTCTGCTCAGCAGGCCCACCGCTGGCCCGCCGCCGACGTACCGTCTCGGCGAGCGCGTCGGTGCCGGCCAGCCGCCCGGTGCCCGCCTGCCGCACGACGTCGTCGATCCAGCCCTCGATCAAAGCAAGCAGCGTCTCGAGGCGGGCGAGCGCCGCCTGCTGCGCGGGCGTTTCCTGCGGCTCGAACAATCCGCCGGCCAGCGCTTCCTGGAGCGCCTCGGGGTTCGTCGGGTCGATCGAGCCCAGAGCCTCCTGCATGTGCGAGGTGTCGACGGTGATGCCGCGGGCGTAGTCGTCGACGGCGGCGAACAATCGTGCGCGCAGCCACGGGACACCAGCGAATAGCCGGTGGCAGGCCGCTTCGCGCAAGGCGACGAACAGGCGCACCTCATCTTCGGGGAGCCCGAGTCCTTCGCCGAACGCAGCGATGCCTGCCGGTAGCAACGCGGCGTTGCCGATGCCGGCCAGCGGCAGTCCGACATCGGTCGACGACACCACCTCGCGCGACAGCGCACCGAGAGCTTGCCCGACCTGGCCGCCGAACATCACGCCGCCCATCTGGCGCATCATCGACATCAGCGGACCGGCCATCTGCGCCATTTCAGGCGGCAGCGCTCCGCTCTCGTCACCCTCGGGGAATCCCGGCATGCCAGCCAGACCCGGCAGGCCGCCCGAGAGTTCGCCGCCGAAGGCGTCGACGACCTTCGTCGCGACTGGCTCGACCAGCGTGGTCCAGGTGGCCAGTGTCGCTTCGATCCATTCGGCGCGACTCCATGCATGGGCAGACGTCGTTGCAGCCGCGAAGCTCGTGACCGGGTCGAGCCACAACTCGGCCAATCTGATGGCGTCGGTGACCGCTGCGCGTTCAGAATCCACGATCGAACGGTCGTCGCCAGCTGCTGCCTGGCGCGCGACATCCTTGGCCAGATCCCAGTTCACCGGGCCGCCTTGCCATGACAACATGTCCGCGAAGCGGTGCAAGGCCTCGCCGATGTCGCCCCCGCCCATACCGCCGAAGCCGCCGAAACCCCCGAATCCGAGGGGATTTTCGGCACCCGAACCACCCGAACCACCCGAGCCACGACCGCTGCCGCGCTCGTCGTCATCGTCTCCGGGCTTGCCGAAGCCGAACGGCATCTCGTTCACGTCGACTCCTCAGGCAGGATGGACGGCATGTTGTTGACTGTGTTCACTGTGATGACTGTGCACGGCGTCAGCGCCAAGACCATGCCGCCCACGGTAGTCGGGCGGAAGACCCGATGAGTAATGACGCGGGTCAGGTTCGCCCAGGGCGCAGCGGTTCGTCGGCGGGCGTGGCTGCGAGCCGCGCCACGAAGCCACGGTCGCGCGTCCGCAAGGTAGGGCCGGTCGTCGCGGTGACGGGAGCGGCCCACGGTCTCGGTGAGACGTTGGTGCGGCGCTTGGCGTCGTCCGGCGAAGTGAAAAAAGTCATCGCGATCGACACGATCCGCGGTGACGTGGCCGGCGCCACCTGGCGGCTTGCTGACGTCCGCGAACCGGTACTCGCCGACCGGCTTACCGGTGTCGACGTCATCGTGCACCTCGCGGTCGACACCGGGTCGGCTGCCGAGCGTCCTGATCGGCATTCGACCAACGTGCGCGGCACCGCGACGGTGTTGACTGCGGCGGCGGCATCCGGCGTCCGGCATGCGGTTCTGGTGACCAGTGCCATGGTCTACGGCGCGGCTGGTGACAACTCGGTGCCGCTGGCCGAGGACGCCGAACTGCGCGCCACCCCCGACAGCGCCTTGCTCGGCGACCTGCTCGAGATGGAGCGGCTGGCGGCGCAGGCGATTCGCACTCATCCCGGGCTCGACGTCACGGTGCTGCGGCCAGCGGCGTTGGTCGGTCCCGGCGTCGACACGGTGGTTACCCGGCACTTCGAGGCGCCTCGACTGCTCGCGGTCAAGGGCGCTTCGATGTGCTGGCAGTTCTGCCACGTCGACGACCTGATGTCGGCGCTTGAGCTGGTAGTCACGGCTGGCATTGCCGACCCCGACGCCTCACCCGGTGGGCGGCACACGATCGCCGCGGTTGGCAGTGCGGGCTACCTCGACCGGGCCGCGGTCGAACGCATCACCGGCAAGCGACACATCGAGCTGCCCGCCGCGGTCGCCTTCGGTACGGCCGAGCGCTTGCATCGGCTCGGCGCCACTCCCGCGTCGTCCGCTGACCTGCAGTTCTTGGTGTATCCGTGGGTGGTCGCTGCGCGGCGGCTCGCTGCGCGCGGGTGGGCGCCTTCGGTCGACAACGAGGCCGCGTTGCGCGCGGCGATGGCAGAGTCTGCGGGTCGGCTGGCGATCGGTGGTCATCGGCTCGGACGACGAGATGCTGCCGCCGGCGCTGCGGTGGGTGCGACGGTGGCTTTGGTCGGCACAGCGGCATTGGTCAGGCGAGCGAGGAGGCGACGGCATGGGTGAGGTTCGGCTGGTCGACGTACGTGAGGCCGCGCTCTTGGTCGACGAGGTGCTCGACGCAGTGGCAGATCCCGCGGCGGGTGGTATCGCCGTGTTCGTCGGCACGGTGCGCACGCAGGATTCAGGACGCGCGGTGAGCGGGCTCGAATACGAGGCGCACTCGGGCGTCGTCGACGTCATGCGGGCCATCGCAGCCGACGTGGCCGAGCGCCCAGAGGTGATCGCAGTGGCGGCCGTGCACCGGGTCGGGCGGCTCGAGATCGGCGACCTCGCGGTTGTGGTCGCCGCATCGTGCGCGCATCGACACGACGCATTTCGGGCCGGCCAGGATCTCATCGACGAGGTGAAACTTCGGGCACCGATCTGGAAACGGCAGACGTTCGTCGACGGCGAAGTCGAGTGGGTCGGCATCGAAGACAACGAAACGACAGACTCAACGAGGGCGACTACGCTGTCGAGTACCGAGTCTGTAAGCAAAAGTGTGTAAGCAAAAGTCTGTAAGCAAGGGAAGCCGCGAACTTCGATGACAGTGTTGCTGTGGCTGGCAATCCCGCTGGTCGCGTTGATCATCGGGATCGTCTGGGCTTACCTCATCAACCGGCCGCCTCGACCCGCCGCGATGCAGGAGTCGATGGAGTCCTTCAGCCGATTCCGGCGCGCTCTTGCGCAACATCAGCCGGCCGGCCAGCGGCACCGCAAGCTGGGCAGCAGACCTGTGCCGCGCGAGCCCGAGCGGTCGTCGTCCCGCTCGAAGTAATCGCGCGCTCGACAGATGGCGTGTTTCGGTAGCCCGGTCGGCTCAAGAATGGCTGGTCCACTTGCCGATCTATCAGGGGTCACGTCCCTGAGGCCTGTCGCCGCGAGGCACCGGCCACCTTTGTCGAGTGAGGCAGTGAGGCCAGTGGAACACGTCGTCTTCTTCCCCGCACAGGACGGCACACCGGCGTTCCGCCGCTTTGCCGGCATCGAGGATGCAGTGCGCTTCGTCGAGCATTTGCGCAACGTCGAAAACGTCGGCGGAGCGTCGGTGTACTCGCTCACCGAGGTGCCGCTCTCGTTCAAGGCCTGGTACCGGGTGGAGCTTCCGGGTACCGAGGGCGAGGCCGGCCAGCCGGCCCCGGAGGCCTCGGCGTCAGACACTTCGTCGGATGTCGAGATCCCCGCACCTGCCGCCGTTACGGTGCCCGCGGCCGTCGCGATGCCGATGACCGTCGCCGAGACCATCGAGAGCTACAACGCCGACCGCGGCTCGGTGACCGGGATCGTCGTCCCGGACCAGCCGTTGGTGGCCGTCGATCAGTTCGGCGCACCGGCGCCGATCGGCTTCGTGACGGAGCGCACACCGCAACCCGAGTCTGAGCCTGCGGGTCAGGGTCAGGGTCAGGGCCAGGTGCTCGAGCCGAGCTTCGGTGCCAGGCGCGACCGCGGCATCGGGTTCTTCGCCCGCTAGGACAAAACCGGTTCGTCCGCTAGACCGAAGGTTTCTGTACGACCTCGTGAGCCGTGGCCACCTCAGGGGCCACGGCTCACGCGCGTGACCTGGCCATTTAGGCTGTTCTGCATGCGACGCCAGGCCATCACCCTGCTCGCGTCGGCCGTCATGGCAGTCGCGTTGTTCCTCATCGGGGTGCGGCTGCCCGCACCGTACGTGCGGCTGGTGCCAGGCCCAGTGTCAGACACCCTGGGTGGCGAACATGGCAGCGAACTGATCACGATCAAAGGGCACGCCACCGCACCGACCAAAGGGCGCATTTACCTCGTCACCGTCGGCGAATTCGGTGGGCCCGGAAAGAACCTCTCGGCCGCCGACGTGCTTTCTGGGTGGTGGAACAGCACCGACGCCGTCGTTCCGGTGCGGGTGCTCTATCCGCCGCAGGAAACCGCGAAGCAGGCCGCGCAGCAAGATGCGGCCGACATGGATCAGTCGCAAGAAGACGCCAAGATCGCCGCGCTCCGTTATCTCGGTTACAAGCTGCAGCCGGGCGCCGAGGTTTCCAATGTCGAGGCGACCTCAACAGCGAAGGGGAAGCTGCAGCTCCGCGATGTGATCGTCGGAGTCGACTCGGCCACCGTGGCGAGTAGCGTTCAGCTGGTTACCGTATTGAACACGCACAAAGTCGGCGATCAGGTCACGCTGAAGCTGAACCGAAACGGCACGATGACATCGGCCACTGTCACCTTGCAAAAGCCAATTAAGCCCGGCGGAAGTCCGAGTATCGGCATCGGGGTTCTCGACAGCTACGCGATCCCGTTTGAGATCGACATCGACCTCAGCAATGTGGGAGGTCCGAGCGCTGGCATGGCTTTTGCGCTCGGCATCATCGACAAACTCTCCGACGGCAACCTGACCGGCGGCATGACGATCGCCGGCACCGGCACCATCGATGCCGACGGCAATGTCGGCGCGATCGGCGGCGTGGAGCAGAAAATGGCCGGTGCCCGAAAGGCCGGCGCCACCGTTTTTCTTGTGCCTAAAGACAATTGTGCCGAGGCGCTCAAGGCAGTGCCGAAGGGTTTGCGGCTGGTGCAAGTCACGACGCTGGCGGGTGCGGTCGACGCGATCAAGCAGGTGCGTGACGGCGGCAAGAACGTGCCGAGCTGTTCTGCGTCCTAAAAGGATTAGTCGGCCAGCGTTGCGGCTAGCGCATCGGCCAGCAGCGGCACGAGTTCGTTGCCTTTCACGAGGTCGTCGTCGGCGTCGGCTTTGCCACGGATGCGAAGGATCGACCAGCGCGAACCGTCACGCAGTACGCCGACCAACATGCGCACCTCGTGCCGCAACGGATGAGTGGCTGCCCACTGCACTGGGTCTGCGTCGGGTCCGGTCGGCACGTCGGCCTCGACCGAGGGGGGCAATGTGAGCACTTCCTGAGCGAGTACGCAGCCGAGAACCTCGGCGGGCCAGCCGATGCCCGCGAGCCATTCGTCGAGCGGCTCATCGTCGGGCAGTGACTCTTGCTCGACGGGCGTGAGGGCGTCGGCGTTTGCGCCAGCGCCGTCTTCGGAGCCGGACAGTCCGAGACCATTTGCCAGTTCGGGCTCTGACTCGACCAGGTCGGCGGTCTTCACCAGCGCGTAAAGCCGCGCCGGCTGGTCCCATCCGCCCGCCGCCAGATGCTGGTCGACTTCGGCGAGCGCGAACTCGAGCGCGGTCGGTTGGCGCGGGTGGCCGTCGACGTCCATGCTGTTCATCTAGCTCATCTTGCCGGACCTGGATTGTTGGTGCCGTCGCGCCTTCGACGCGACGGCACCGATCGTTGGATAGGTTGATCGGACGGCGGTTCCACTGCCGCTCGGTCGGCCACCCATCCGGGGCGCAGGCGCGATCGGGTCAACCTTTGACGTTCGCGAGGGCGGCGTGACGTTCCACGAGCCACCACATGGCAGGGCTTACGGACCCGGCGCCGGCCGCCCGCCGTTGCCGCGGCCACAGTTTCCCCGCTGGGGAAAGCCGCTTCTCATCACGATCGCCATCCTTGTCGTGCTCGGCGTCGCAGTTGGGCTCTTCGTCGCGATCGACACGGATCTGCTGTGGTACCAGTCGATCGGTTACGGCAAGGTCTTCACGACCCAGCTATGGATCAAGCTGGCCATGTTTTTCGGGTTCGGCGGCGTCATGGCTGCTGTGCTTTTCGGCAACATCTACCTCGCCTACCGGCTGCGCCCGTCATTTCGTCCCGCCTCGGGCGAGCAGTTGGTGTTGCAGCGCTACCGTGACGTGATCGAGCCCAGGCGTTGGGTGATTTTCGGCGTCCTCGCTTTGCTTTTCGGTCTGATCTTCGGGCTCGCGGCGTCGGGCAAGTGGCGCACGCTGGTGCTGTGGGCGAACTCGACGTCATTCGGCCAAAAAGACCAGCAGTTTCATCGCGACGTCAGCTACTACGCGTTTATCTATCCGTTCCAGCGCTTCATCCTCGGCTACGTCATGGCGCTCGTTGTCGTCTGCACGTTGTTGACGTTGCTGGCGCACTACGTGTTCGGCGGCGTCGCGGTTCGCACTCCGGGTGAGCGTGTCACTCGTGGCGCGCGATCACATCTGGCGTCTTTGCTGTTCGTTTTCGTGCTCTGCAAGGCGATCGCCTACTATCTCGATCGGTTCGGTTTGGCGTTCTCGCGTCGCGGGGTCGTCACGGGTCCGTCGTATACCGACATCCATGCGGTGTTGCCAGCCAAGGGGATCCTTGCTGTCATCGCCTTGTTTTGTGCCGCGCTCTTCTTCGCCACGATCTTCCGCAAGGGATGGTTGCTACCCGCCGCGTCTCTCGGTTTGCTGGTGCTCTCGGCCATCATCATCGGTGGCGTCTATCCGTTGATCGTGCAGAACTTCCAGGTGAAGCCCAGCGAAGCCGACAAAGAAGCCCCGTACATCCAGCGCAACATCGACGCGACCCGAAGCGCCTACGGCCTCAGCAATGTAAAAGTCAGCCCGTACGACGCCACGACGAACGTCGATGCGAGCGCGGTAAACGACAGCACGGCCACCGGTGCGGGCGTGCGACTACTCGACAATGCCGTACTGCCGCCCACGTACAACCAGCTGCAGCAGTTCAGAAATTTTTACAACATCGACAATCTCGACGTCGACCGCTACGTGGTCAACGGCCAGGAGCAAGACACCGTGGTTGCTACGCGTGAACTCAACCTCGGTGGTGTTCCCGATACGCAAAAGACCTGGATCAACGAGCACCTGGTATATACACACGGATATGGCTTCGTCGCTGCACCCGGCAACGGCGTCGACAGCGACGGCCGGCCGTCATTCATCGAAGACAACATCCCGGTCTCGGGCAGCCTGGGCACGTTCGAGCCGCGGGTGTACTTCGGCGAAGGAGAGACCTCATTTTCGGTGGTCGGTGCGCCGAAGGATTCAACGCCACGCGAATATGACTACCCTGTCAACGGCGGCAACGGCCAGCAGTACACCACCTACAGCGGCGGTGGCGGAGTTGCTGTCGGGTCGACATTTCGTCGACTGGAGTACGCGCTTCGGTTCGGTGACAAGAACCTGCTGCTATCCGATGGCATCAACTCCGACTCGCGGATTCTCTATGATCGTGACCCTCGTCAGCGCGTCGCGAAGGTGGCGCCCTACCTCACACTTGACGGCGACCCGTACTCTGCGGTGGTTAACGGGCGCCTCGTCTGGATCGTCGACGGTTACACAACCAGTGACGGATTTCCCTACTCACAAAGGGAAAACCTGAACGGGATCACTCAAGATACCAACACCGCGAAAGCGACGACCAAAGCACAAGCCAGCGAGCAGATCAACTACATCCGTAACTCGGTCAAGGCGACCGTCGACGCCTACACCGGTGCGGTTACGTTGTACGCCTGGGACGCGTCTGACCCGGTGCTGAAGACCTGGATGAAGGTGTTCCCGGGTACGGTAAAGCCGCAGTCGGCAATGAGTACCCAGCTTCTCGCGCACGTGCGTTACCCCGAAGACCTCTTCAAGGTGCAACGCAAGATCCTTGCCAGCTACCACGTGACCGACCCACACGCCTTCTACGGCCAGCAAGACTTCTGGCTGGTTCCCGCCGACCCGACGCAGGGCACCCCCCAGCCCGACCAGCCGCCGTACTACCTGACGCTGAAGATGCCCGATCAGGCGAAGCCCAGCTTTTCTTTGACGACGACCTTCGTGCCTCGGGGTAGACCGAACCTGTCGGCCTTCATGGCCGTCGACAGCGACCCCGGCCCCGATTACGGCACGATTCGGGTGCTTCAGCTACCGCGAAGCTCGACGATCAGTGGGCCGGGCCAGGTACAGAACCAGTTCGAGGCAGATCCAAAGGTGCAGACGACGCTCAACATTCTTCGCGTGCAAGGCGGGGCGGCTGGCGTCGTCTACGGCAACCTGCTCACCCTGCCGGTGGCCGGTGGTCTGCTGTACGTCGAGCCGGTGTACGTGAAGGCGTCGGGTGGCGAAGGATCGTATCCGCTGCTGCAGAAAGTGCTTGTCTCGTTCGGTGATCGAATCGGTTTCGAAAGCACCTACGCCGAGGCGATCGCCAGCATGGTCGGTGCGTCACCGAGTGCGCCGCCGCCGTCGAGCGGGGGTACGTCGCCACCTGGGTCGGCTGGTCCCTCGTCGTCCGGGAGTTCTTCGCCGTCCGCCTCCGTTTCGTCTACGGCGGCCCCGACCCCGACGACGGCCGGCGGGCTGACGGCAGCGCAGTTGATCGCAGACGCGCAGCAGGCCTACAGCGACGGGCAGAAGGCGCTGGCGTCTGGTGACTTCGCCGCCTATGGCGACGCGCAGAAGCGGATCAGCTCCGACTTGAGCCAGCTCGCGACGCTGGTCGGCACACCGACGCCGACGCCGTCCGCGAGCGCAAAGCCGACGACGTCGCCCTCGCCCTGACGGTGATGTCCGTCGGGCCGGTTCCTGTTCGGAGCCGGCCCGCCCGTGGGCGATTTGAGACTGCGCAATCGCTGCCGTAGAGTGTTGGAAGCGACGCGGGGTGGAGCAGCTCGGTAGCTCGCTGGGCTCATAACCCAGAGGTCACAGGTTCAAATCCTGTCCCCGCTACGAAGAACCGCAGGTCAACGGCCTGATCACCGATCTTGGTGGTCAGGCCGTTGGCTTCGCGTCCGTGACGCGTCCGTGAACGCCGCGGTACGTGGCGGCATGGTCCGAGCGCCCAGCGGAGTTCGGAGCAGGCCCGCGTGGGGCTCAAGTCTTCAGGGGTAGCCGGAGACGACCCGCAGAGTCGAACTCTCTCAAGATCACGCAGTTTCGCGGGCGCCCCAATGCCGGCGAACTCGCGTTTGCGCAGGTCAACGACCGTGTCGATACCTGCGGGGCGTCGGCCGGTGATTCCTTGATGTTTAAGCTCTGGCGATTAGGCGATCAGTTCCTGATCGAGTCGGCGACTCGATCAGGCAGGGAGCTGAGCCTCCGCACCTAATATCCGTTGTTCGGGGCGCCGATCACCGGCAACCTAGATCATGGCCGCTAATGCCGCCGTGGTGATGATGCGCTGGCGTGTCGCCGCCTCGGGCCTTGACACTCGCGTGCGCCGATGCGCCCAATGCCTAAGTGGCGCAGGACCGTCCAACGTCGGACACCATCGCGAGTCGCGACTCGACCCTATTTTGGTCGCGCCGCTGGCTGGTCGCCTTTGTCACGATCATCCTCGCCCTCGTTGCCGTCGGCTCGACCTTCGCGGCTTTGCACTATCACCGGCAGGTTGACCGACTCAGAGGTGTTGTCAGCGCGTCGCCCGGACCGTCGTCTTCACCCTCCCAAGCACAGGCCGAAACGTCGCCCGCAAGCGTCCCGGTTGGCCCGGCAAGTCCGCCGCCGCTGAGCATGCACAGCTATGACTTGGCCGTCGCGGGGCAGCAGCTTCCGGTGACCGTGTATTTCACCACCGCGTCAACAG
>JBOGEK010000237.1:0-16530 GCA_050743645.1 Acidothermaceae bacterium | reverse complement strand
TCGGCAGGCTGCGCGAATCTTGACAGGTTGTTCACGCACAGCACGCGATCGTCGCCGAACTCGCGGATGAACGCGAAGACGCTCGGATTCGAGACACCGACCAGACGTTGGAAAACCCCTATGTCACAGCTATTTCAGCGTTACCCGACGGCCGCCCGCTGCAACGCTCGACGCCGTCCGAGCCCTTGTCTTAAAGGTTCGATGTATTGCATGCGTGCGGCCATGTAACTTCTGTCGCCGCGGTGTAAATGACGTAGGGCCGCACGCAGCTTGTCGATGAGGCGGACGATGCCGTGTCAGTATCGATTCGGTAACTCATCGGTAGCGAGCAGCCGCAGTGATATCGCGGCGGCGATGGCCGCCAGCGGCAAGCCGAGCACGATCTTCACTACGGCAAGCATCGACGGGGCGGCGCCTGCGAGGTAGCAAGCGCCCATCACGACGAACCGCAATAAGAACACCGCGCTCCAGACCACCGTCAGGGCGGCAGCGATGCGTCGAAGCGCCTGATCGTTTCGCCAATTCGCAAACCGTGGCCAAATCGATCCCAAGGTGAATGCAAGCGCTGGGCGGCGCACCACCACCGACAAGGCTCCCGCCGTAGCGAGCACGGCGTTCAACACGATGCCGGGCAAGAAGAAAGCTGTCGGACGACGAGTCACGACCGCAATGGCGACGGCGAGCACGACGCCGAGCAGGCCTGCCACCGAAGGCAACGGACGCTTACGTGCTGCCACCGCGCAGACGACGAGCGCACATCCGATGCCCGCATAAGCGGCGACTCGCAAGCCGCCGATCGCGCCGATAGCGTACGCGAGCGTCGGCAGGCTCGCGAGCACGGCATCAGACCGCGATTTGCGTAGCAGCGTGAGATCGTCCGCGAGCATGGCCCCGACGCTACGCGATCCCGAGCAACTTTTGCGCCGATGGGAGCGTCTACCCGTGTACCAGCGTGAGAGCCGAAGGGACCGACGTGAACGACCAGGCACGTGACGCCTTCCGCAGCTATGTTGCGGCGCGATCACCGGCGTTGCTACGCATGGCGTATCTGCTCACGGGTAGTCGCGTCGACGCCGAGGATCTCTTGCAGGCGGCGCTTGCAAAGACGTATCTGTCGTGGGAGTCGATTCGCGATCGCGATTCGGTCGACGCTTACGTCCGCAAGGTCATGGTCAACACCCGTACGTCGTGGTGGCGGCGCCGAAGGCACGTCGCCGAGACCATGACGGACGACGTACCCGAGCGACCGTCGACCGCTGATCCGACCACGCAGGTCGTGATGCACGACGCACTGTGGGCTGCACTCGCCGACTTGCCAACCAGGCAGCGCGCAACCGTCGTCCTGCGCTACTACGAAGACCTCTCCGAGGCCGAAACCGCTGCCGTACTAGGCGTATCGGTCGGAACCGTCAAATCAACGACCGCCCGCGCACTTGCCAAGCTGCGTGAGAACCCGCACCTTCGCGACGAACCCGAGTCAGCAGGAGCCGAGCCAGCAGGAGCCGAGCCAGCAGGAACCGAGCCCGGGCGAGCCGAGTCCGAGGCAGCCCATCGCCTCGGTGATTCGCATGCGACCGTATTTCTTGG
Organism: Acidothermaceae bacterium; assembly: GCA_050743645.1. GTDB lineage: Bacteria > Actinomycetota > Actinomycetes > Acidothermales > Acidothermaceae > JBOGEK01. The sequence continues at coordinate 14,943 of JBOGEK010000237.1, read as the reverse complement.
AGTTGACCGATGAACCTCACCGACGAAGCGTTGCGCGAGTCGCTGCATGCCCGCGCCGATCGGCTCACGCCACCGGTCGACGTTTTTGCTGGCGTCGAAACGCGTGCTCGGCGTATCAAGCGGCGTCGGGTCGGCGCTTCCGTCGCCGGAGCAGTCGCGGCCGTTGCAGCCGTCGCCATCGTCGTCCCGACGCTCGTCAACGCGCCGCACCACACGAATCGTGTGCGGGTCGGCGGACCTTCGCCTACTCAGCCGGCGCCCACCGACAGCTCGTCGCCTACCCCGACTAGCAAGCCGTCAGCCAACAGCGCCGCCGTCCTCGATCCCGCTGCCCCATGGCCATACCGCGGTGACAGCAAGGTAATCGCGGCCGCGACCCTGGATCGCTTCCAGAGCGACTGGTCAGCGAGATATCCCGACAGCGGTGAACTCGAGCCGTTGTGGGGCGACATTTACGAGCCATCGCAGCAGCCGGAGCTGCTGTTCGTCGCGAAGGTCGGCAACACCGAGCGGTGGGGTGTTGCGACGTGGTCCGCCAACGGAACGCAGTTCGTCGTCGACCAGTCGGTTGCCCCGAATACGACGGTGCTCGCAGCGGTCGTGCCCGGCGACGAGGTGCCACGCCTGCTTGCGGTTGCCGCGCCGTCGACCACGGCCATCCGATACGCACCGGACGGCGTTAACTTCGCCGACATGACGATGATCGAGCCCGGTGTTGCGGTAAGAGGTCTCCAAGGCAAGCAGTCGATCGACAAGCTGCAGGTGGTCGGTGCGAACGGAGCTGTAGTGTTCGACGGCCCCGCGCCCGATTCCGCGGAAGTGGCGACGAACCATCCCGCGAATGTGCTCGGCTGGCCTAGTCGCGGCACAGTCCCCGAGGGCTTGATCGGTGACCTGACGAGCGCGTACGCGCAATCGCGGCAGATCGCCGAGGCCGACGTCGTTTTTGCGCCGCTTGCGGGTGGCGTTGATGCGGCGGGCACTCAGTTTGTTCTGGGTCAGGCCTGGGTGGCCGGCGACCAGAATGCGAGCACGGTCGGGTATCTCAAGCACGCCGACGGCAGCACCGAGTTGCAGCTATTGGCCGAGGTTGCGGCCAGCGCGGCACTGGTAGCTATCGACGTTACCGATTCGCCCACAACGGCGTCTGAGTCACTGGTGATCGTTCCGCAGCCGGCGACGGGCCAGGTTCTCTACGCCGCCGATGGCAAGAGCTATCAGCCCGAAAACGCCGACCCGGCAGGCGGTTCTGTGGTGATTGCCCGAGACCCGAAGGCGTCGTCCGACAAGGTTCGTGTTCTCGACGGTGACGGCAAGACGACGTTCGACGGCCCAGTGTTCAAGCTCTTGTGCGGTGTGACGAGTTGCGGCTGAGCAGGCCGGTCAGCCCTTCACGGCGCCGGCGGTGAGACCGTCGGCAACCCGATGTTGGATCGCGAGAAAGAACGCGACGATGGGCAGCGCGATCAACGTCGAGCCGGCCATCAGCGTGCCCCAGGCGGTGCCTCGCAGGGTCGTCAATGATGCGAGCCACACCGTGATCGTTTCGTGGTTTTGCTTGAGCAGCACGTACGCCAAGATGTATTCGTTCCAGGCCTGGATGGCGGCATAGATCGACGTCGCGACGAAGCCGGGCGCCACGAGCGGAACCAGGATGCGGAAGAACGCACCGAGCCGAGAGCACCCGTCGACCATCGCGGCTTCCTCGAGCTCAGGCGGGATGCTGAGCACGAAGCCGCGCAGCATCCATACCGTGTAAGGCAAAACGAACGCGAAGTAGGTCAGGATCAGCCCGAGCAGGTTGTCGGTGAGATGCAGCCGGGCGAGCAGCACGTACATCGGGATTATCAGCGCGACGAGCGGAATCATCTGCACGAGCACGATGAGCACCATTATCGCCTTGCGACCGTAGAACTTGAATCGCGCGATCGCGACCGCCGCCAAGAACGCCACGACCGTCGAGACAGACACCGTCGCCACCACGACCACAATGCTGTTGCGGACCGAACTCCAGAAGAACGGCCGCGTCATCGCGTCTTTGAAGTTGCCGAGTGTCGGATGCGTTGGGAACCAGGTTGGTTTGACACTCGCGATCGCATTTCCCGACTTGAACGCAGTCGCGACCATCCAGTACACCGGAAAGATCATGACGACAAAAACGGCGAGCCCGCCAATGTTTGCGAAGACGTGCCTGATCCTTGAGGAATTCACTTGATCTCACCGATCCGCAGCAACTGCCTGATGTAGAAGAACGCGGCCACGATCAAAATCACGACGATCACCATCGCGATTGCCGCGCCACGGCCGTACTGGCCGACCCCGAACGACTCCTGATACGAGTAGATGCTCATCAGGTAATAGCTGGACGTCGGTCGCGCATTGAGCATGATGTAAACCTGGTTGAAGACACCGAAATCCCAGATCATCGAAAGGCTCGTCACGATGAGCACGAGTGGCTTGATGATCGGGTAAATCACGTTGCGAAAGACGCCCCAGCTTGTTGCGCCGTCGACGCGCGCGGCCTCTTCCAGCTCGCGCGGCACTTGGCTTACACCTGCGTACAACGTGATGACGACGAATGGCAGGGCGCCCCAGATCACCAGGGCACTGATGATGGCGAAGCCCGACAGTGGGCTCGCAAACCAGTCGTGACGTTCGAAGTTCCCAGCATGGACGACGTGGGTGAGCACGTAGTTGAGCACGCCAGATTGCTGGTCGACTAGCCACTGCCAAATGGTGACGGCGACGACGACCGGCGTTGCCCAGACGAACACCATCGCGATGTTCACCATCAGCCGCACCCAGCCGCTGACGTTGCGTAGCAGCATCGCGATTGCAGTGCCGAGCCCGATCGTGGTCGCGACGTTGAAGGCGGTGAACTCAGCGGTGCGCTGCAGGACGGTCCAGAATTGGGCGTCTGTGAAGATGCCTTGATAGTTGCGAATCCCTAGCCACGTCGTCTTGTGACTGATGATCTCGGCGAGCGAGTAGTGCTGAAACGACAGCGCTATCAGCCGGTACAACGGATAGCCGAGAACGGCAGCGATCACGAGAATCGCCGGCGCGGCAAGCATGTACGGCACACTGCGTGATCGTGCGGAACGTGCCCTACTTGCTCGCCTGCGTCGAACCTCGGGGCTCCGCCGGGGCGCGAGTAGTTGACCTTGCGTCCCGGCGGAGCTCATGAGTTTCTCCTCTGATAGTTCGCGGTGTGGGAAGAGCGCCGGGTCAGCCTGCGCTGTTGAGCAGGCCCTCGATCGTCGAGTCAGCGGCCTTTGTCGCCGCGTCGACCGACGACTTGCCGCTTAGAATCGCGACGAGCATGTCGGGGAGCACGTTCTGCTTTTCGACGCTCACCCAGTTCTTGGCGGCCGGGGTGAACCAGCTGTTCTTCGCCGAGTCGGCGAACGGCTTCAACTTCGGATCGCTGCCCGCCTGGTCGAGCAGGGTCGTCGTGTTGGGCAGGTTGCCCGCCGCGATCAATGCTTGCTCGGAGTCGGAATCGATGAAGGTACGCAGCCATGCCTCCGACCAGTCCTTGTGCTTCGATGAGACCGGAATGGCGAGGTCTGAACCGCCGAGGAATGCCGACATCGACGTCCCCGCAGTGAATCCAGGCAGCGTCATCGTGGCGATCTTGCCGGCGAGCGCAGGATCGCCGCCGGTGCCCTGGTCGTTTTGCGGTCCGGTAATCGTGCCGGGCACCCATCCTGCGTCGAGGATCGCAGCCGACTGCTTCTTCACCACCGTGAGGTATTCGTTCGGGTGTGACTCGTCGGTGTTGATCGGCGCCTTGGAGCACGCCTTCACGATCTCGGCGAACTTCGTAAGCCCCTGCTGTGATTCAGCTGAGTTCAGATCGGCAGTCCATTTGCCGCTTGCGTCACTCTTCGCGATGTCGCCACCGGCGCCATAGACGAAGTTCATCGCCATGTACCAGTACTTGCCGGGGATGTAGAACGCGGAGAAGTTGGGATCGGTCGACTTGGCCTGCACAGCAGTGCAGTCCTTGATGACGTCGTCGATCGTCGCCGGCGTCGTGCTCGCTCCGGCAGCTTGCCAAAGGTCGGAGCGATAGATGACCGCGCGAGAACCCGCGTAGTACGGAACCCCGAAGACTTTGCCGTCCAGGACGGCGGAATCCGCGAGCCCGGTGAGCCAGTTCGCCGAGTCCTGGAACGACGCCTTGTCGGCTGTGAGGTCGGCGAACGCGCCGTCGATCATGTACTTGGCCATCTCGGTGTTGCCCATCTCGATCACGTCCGGCGCGCTACCCGCAGCAAGCTGGGTGTCGAACTTGGTGAGGTGGTCAGTCCAGTTCTGGTACTGCACGTCGACCTTCACGTTCGGATACTGCTTGTTGAACGCGGCCGTCGTTGAGGCGACGAGCCCGGGCCAGCCGTTCTGCGCATCCTGCTGCAGCCAGACGGTGAGCGTGCCAGTCGCCGACGTGTCGGGAGCCGCGCTGGCCGGAGCTGGCGCAGAACTCGAGCCATTTGGGGTTGCCGCGCTCGCGGTACCCGGTGTTGATGAGTCGGCGGGTGACGCCGTTTTGGTGGAATTACTACTGCAACCGGCGACCGCGACGAGCGCGGCGACGACGGCAAAGCTCAAGGTTTTTGCTTTCACGCGAGTCCTCCTCGGATGCCTGTCGGCGGCGCTCCATATACGCCTAGCTCGGCAGAATGGTTTAGACCAGTGCGGAGGTTGGCACAGGTTTTCCGAGGTCGTCAATAGCATTTGCTCGATTACCGGGCGGTCGTTTCCCAACCGTAACCGAGTCGAGGAAATCCCAGCTGTCACGGCAAAATCTGACTTGAGTCGGGCAACCGTGTCGTCATCAGCCGGGTTTATAGATAAGACCACGGGCCCGCTTGCGATCGAATAGAGCGAGCCTTTGTCGCCACGGAATAAGGAGCACCTTGACCTGTCAACCCGAAGCCGAACGTCGAGGTTGCCTCGATAGCGAAATACCTGCAAAAGACACGCTTGAGTTTCGGATCGAGCGGGACAGCGGCACCTCGCCATACCTTCAGCTCGTCACACAGGTGAAGGAAGCGATGCGGTTCGGACGGCTTCGACCAGGCGACCGCCTTCCGCCTGCAAGTGACGCTGCTGCACGGGCATGCGTCGACCGCAACACGGTTCTTCGGGCTTACCACGAACTAGCGCTCGAAGGATTGGCGATTATCAGACCGCGTCATGGCACGTACGTCGCCAGGTTGCTCACGGACCCGACGTCGCGCGATCAAGCTGCGTTGTCGCTTCGTCTTGAGCGCTGGGTGATGGCAGCGCGCCGTGCCGGACTCGACGATGACGGAATCGTCTCGGAACTGCGGCTTGCCCTGCGTCGAGCCACGACGACGAGGCTGCGTAGCGGAGCCGACGCATGATGGGTCACACTTCTTCCAGAACGGGGGCAACCTTCGCCCGGGTTGCTGGGTTAGCTAGTTGTCGAGGTGCGGTCTTTGATGGCCGCAGTTGTGGGCGAGGGCGACATGGAGTTCGAGCAGTTCGTGGCGGCGAGAGGCCCCGCGTTGCTGCGCACTGCCCGCTTGCTGACCGGCAGTCATCATGAGGCGGAGGATCTGGTGCAAACCGTGCTCGCCCGCATGCTCGTGCATTGGGGCAAAGTCGGTGACGAGTTTCCCGAGGCCTATGCAAGACGTGCGCTGGTCAACGCGTCGATGAACCTGCGGCAACGCTTCCATGCCAGAAGATCTCTCTCGGACGTCGTTCCCGATTCAGGGGTGCCCGACGTTTCAGAAGCTCAGGCTTCACGTGACGCCATGTGGCGGTGCCTGCAATTGCTGCCGAGAAGGCAGCGAGCCGTTTTGGTGCTGCGCTACTACGACGATTACACCGAGCAGGAGATCGCCCAGGTGCTCGATTGTTCGGTGGGCACGGTGAAAAGCCAGGCGTCGAAAGCACTCGGCAAGTTGCGCATCGATCCGATGCTCGCCGAGGCGTTTGCTCGAGCCGGAAGCGCGGCGACACCATGACCACTCGACCATCAGCAGACGGCTGGGAGCCGCCCCGCGCCGGCGCAGAGACGGCCGCGACCACCTTGCTGCGTGAGACGCTGGTCGAGCGCACGACCGACGTCCACCTGCCAGGCGATTTCGCGTCACGGGCCCGCGAGCGGGCCCATCACATCGTCGTCCGACGTCGACTTGCATCGGTGGCCGCGGCGGCCGCGTGTGTCGTAGTCGTCGGCGTGAGCACTGCGGTTGCGACCCATCATCCCGAAGCAGGCAGTGGGGTCGCTGCAACGAGCCTGCTACCGAATTGGCCGGCTCGTGGCACCAACGTCCACGACGCGGCGGCCATCGCAACTGCGCTGAGGACGTGGGATTTCCAGACGAACACGCAGCACGCGCTGCAAGAAGTGCTCTACGCAGGCCATGACTCGATAGGCACGGCGCTGCTAATCCTGGCGACCGACAGCAGTGGGCAACTGCGGCTCGGCGGGTTGGTCGGTGACGCCGGCTCAACCTGGGCGCCCGACAAGGTGGTCGTCGATCACGCTGTGCAGACTCCGTTGCTTGCCGCCTCGCTCGTCCACGAGTCGCCGGGGCGTGCGCCGGTCCTCGTGCTGGTCACCGACCCGGGTTACACCCGGATGACGTGGGACGGCGCCGAAAGCGCCATGGGCATCGCCTCGGATGACGATCTCATCGACGGTATCGACGTTTTGAGTTTCGACGACTCGACCCAGCTGCCCGACACGATCACACTCTCCGGTTCGCAGCAACCTGATCTGCAGGTCAAACTCGACAGTTGATCTGTAGCCGTACGACCGGGCGTTCGTGCTGCAGCGGCACGCAACGCGCTCAGGCGACTGCAGGTGTTGGTGTGCGAGGTCAGCTCTACACCCTGCGATAGCGTGCGATGACCGGGCCGCATCGTGGCGCCCTTGAGCTCTCGGGAGGACCCGCCCCGTGCACGTCGTCACCGTGATGGGCACCGTCTTTATTCTGATCGCGCTTGGTGAGCTGCCCGACAAGACGATGTTTGCCACACTCGTGCTAGCGACTCGCGGGCGCCCGCTGGCGGTGTGGGCAGGGGCGGCATCGGCCTTTCTCGTCCATGTGTGCCTGGCCGTTGTGGCAGGTGGCCTGCTGGCCCTGCTACCGCACGCGGTCGTCGCCGGAATCGCAGCCGCACTGTTTCTCGGCGGCGCAGTTTACGTCTTGCGCGAGGGCGAAGCGGACAACGCGGAAGAGGCCGTGGGCGTTGTCGACACAATCGGCCGCCATCGGATGTTCATCACTTCGTTCCTGGTGATTTTCCTCGCAGAGTGGGGCGACCTCACGCAGATCCTGGTGGCCAACTTTGCCGCGCGTTATGCGGCTCCGGTGCAGGTCGGGATAGCGGCCGTGCTCGCCTTGTGGGCGGTCGCCGCTTTCGCCATTGTCGCCAGCCGCTATCTGCAGCGGCTACCGATGACGGCCGTGCGTCGCGTAAGTGCGACGATCATGCTAGCTCTCGCTATTTGGTCGGCGCTCTCCGCGGCCGGCGTCGTGTAAAGGTCGTTTGAGGCGCGAACCGGTGCGGCCTACGCGATCAGGCCAGGCCCGTGGTGGGATCCGCGGCACCGGGCGACACCGGTAGCGGCTCGACGGCGGGGTCTCCGGCCTCGGCGTGGTAGTCGCTTTCGCGAGTCTGGTCGACGCCTCGCGGTAGCCGCGCAAACAGCGGGGTGAGTACCGCCGCAAGGACGATGTTGATGACGACCGTCGGGATGCCGATCCAGATCGCGGCCTTGGTATTGATGCCGATGTGCGACAGAGCCCACTGAGCGCCACCGAAATGCTTGTGATGGGTCAGCGGATTCGGCACGTACCACAGCATCCAAATCGATACCGCGATCCCGGCCGCCCACCCCACGAGCAGTGCCCAGCGATGGAACCATCGCGTATACAGGCCGAAGACGACGGCGGGAAGGATCTGGATGATGATGATCCCACCGATCAGCTGGAAGTCGAGCGCGAACTGCACGTCGACGAACAAGATGACGAGCAGGGCACCGAATTTCACGACGAGCGACACGATCTTGGAAACCTGCGCCTCTTCCTTCTCCGAGGCGCGCGGCCGGATGTACGGCTTGTAGATGTCGCGGGTGAACGTGTTGGCCGCCGCGATCGACATGATTGCGGCCGGCACCAGGGCGCCGATCGCGATAGCTCCGAACGCGATGCCCGCGAACCACGACGGGAACTGGTTGTCGAACAACACCGGCACAATCGTGTTCCCGTCGGGCTTGCCGTTGCTGCCTTTCACGGGCGCGACTTTTGCCGCGATCGCCATGTAGCCGAGCAGCGCAAGAAAGCCGAGCATCAGCGAATATGCTGGAAGTAGCGACATATTCTTCTTGACGGTGTTGCGGCTCTTAGCCGCCAGCACGCCGGTTACCGAGTGCGGATATAAGAACAGCGCCAACGCCGAACCCAGTGCAAGCGTCGAATAGGCAAGGTATTGCGACTGATGTAGCGTGATGCCGCCCTTGCTCGGCTTGTTCGGCAACGCTTTCGCCGCCGCGTCGAAGATGTGGCCGTATCCGCCGAGTTTGTAGGGGATGTAGATCACGGCGACGAGCACGACGAGATAGATGAGCAGGTCCTTGACGAAGGCAATCAGCGCCGGCGCGCGCAGTCCTGACGAGTAGGTGTAAGCGGCGAGTACGACGAACGCGATGATGAGCGGCCAGTGACCGCTGATTCCGATCGCCTCGACGACGGCCTGGATACCGACCATCTGCAATGCGATGTAGGGCATCGTCGCCACGATGCCGGTCAGTGCGATCGCAACGCCTAGCACGTTCGACCCGTGGCGGCCACGCACGAAATCGGCCGCGGTGACGTAGCCCTGGCGATGCGCCACCGACCACAGCCGTGCCGCGGCCAAGAAGACGATGGGATAAACGACGATCGTGTAGGGCACGGCAAAGAATCCGAGGGCGCCTGCGCTGAAAACAAGCGCCGGCACGGCAACGAAGGTGTAGGCGGTGTAGAGGTCGCCGCCGACGAGAAACCAGGTGACCCACGTGCCGAACGAGCGCCCGCCGAGGCCCCACTCGTCGAGCTTGTGCAGCGGCCCCGTGCGTCGCCATCGGGCCGCGATGAATCCCATCACGGTTACTACGACGAACAGGGCGATCACAATGCCGAACTCGACGCCGTTCATCAGCGGTCACCCCTCGTCGCGTGGTAGACGAGATACGTCACCGCCACGCTGATCGGGATCCAGAGCAGTTGGTACCAATAAAAGAAGGGCATCCCGCCGATTCGAGGATCGTCGGAGTTGTAAAACATCGGTGGCAACGTGCCGATCAGCGGGATGAGGAGCAGCAGGTTCACCAGCCGGAAGTTGACGCCGCCGCCATTGACTCGGCCGGCGCGGTGTCGGGCGTGTTCTGGTACGGGCGGGGTTGGTTCGCCCGGTTCGCTGTCTGACGAGTAAGCGCTCATCTGGGCCTCCAGCCGCACCGTTTCCCCGAAGTGATCGGCTTCTAACCCGGCGGCCACGTTTCGTCGCCGGCTGCGGTCGCGCGGGCCGTGCCATTGCGTTCGGCCGGCGAGTCGGGAAAGGTCGGAAGAACCGATCAGTCGCCTAGACCAGGAGAAGGCAGACGATGGACGACGAGGGCATCCACGAGACCATCAAGCGGCTGGTAGCCGAAGAACACTCGATCTGGTCGACACCTACGGCATCCACTGCGGACCATGAGCGACTTCGTCAGATCGGCGAATCCCTCGATCAGTGCTGGGATTTGCTGCGTCAGCGGGAAGCCCGCCGCGAAGCCGGTGACGACCCGAATGCGGCAAAATCGCGCCCGGTCGACGAGGTCGAGTCGTACCTGCAGTAGCGGGCGGGCTCAGCCGGTGATCGGCGTGTCACCCGATTCGTCGGCAACCGCCGATTCCTCGGTCGGTTCGTCCCTGCCCCGGGCCATTTCGCGCAACGCCAGATTCAACGCCTGCCAGACCTCAGCGAACCCGCTTGCTTTCGGGTGATCCCCCTTGATCACGCCGGTCGACCCCTCCTCGCCGAGAGCAGTCAGAGCGGCCAGAGCCAGCTTCGCCTGCTGCATCAGCTGAGCGTCGGCCGTCTGAAGCGTGAGTTCGGTGTCGGTGACGGTCATCGTCAGCTGGCGTCGTCCGGCCTCTTCGGGTAGCTCGTCGGACGTGCCGGCGACCTCGACATTGCGCAGTGCCTCACGCGCACGGTCGAGGTCGACGCCGAGGTTGACGAGTGCCTTCGCCGCCGCACTCGACGCGTCGTTCAACGTCGCGAGCAGCAGGTGATGCGAGCCGACTGCCGCATCCCCCGCTAGCCTGCGAGCTTCTTCAAGGCTCGTATCGATCGCCGATGTCGTGCGGTATTCAGGTCGGGACGACGACGAGCGCGGCCGAAGCCAACGCCGCAACCGGCGGCCCTCGGGGCCGTCGGAGACTGGGATTTCGTCGAGAATGCGGGCGCGCACAGCGAGAAAATCGAGATTGTGCTTGTGCAGGATCTCGGCACCGAGCCCCTCGCCCTCGCGCATGAGCCCGAGCAGCATGTGCTCCGTGCCGATGTAGTTGTGGCCCAGTTGCAAAGCTTCACGCAGCCCGAGCTCGAGCACCTTTTTCGCGCGCGGAGTGAAGGGGATATGGCCTTTCGGGGCGTGCTTGCCTTTGCGTTTGGTCGCGGCTTCGATGTCGACACGCGCGGCTTCGGCGGTCAACCCTAGGTTGGCGAGCACGATCCCGGCGATGCCTTTGTCTTCGCGAAGCAGTCCGAGCAGTAAGTGCTCGGTGCCGATGTAGTTGTGATCGAGTGCTCGCGCGGCGTCTTGCGCGAGCACGACGACGTGGCGAGCGCGGTCAGTAAATCGTTCGAACATGGCAGTCACGATGCAGGTTTATCCGCAGCCCGGTCAAGACCCTGCTAATAATAGGGAGCATGACGTGGGACGACCGGCTCGACGACTGGGAAAACACCCTCGACCTTGCTGCTTCGCTCGACGATTCGCAGTGGGTGACGCTTGATCATGCAGCCCGCGAAACCGGCGCTTCCCGCGGCGCGCTGCGCACCTGGTATCGCAACGGGGAGATCCCGTCCCGGTTGGCTGAAGGCCCGCACGGCCCGCAGCGGTTGGTGCCCCTCGGCCTCGTGGCGGCCCGTGCCGAAGCGTCGCCGCGGCTTCGCCATGCTGCGGCCCGGAAGTTAGACGCCGAGGCGCAGCTCGAGTTGATGCGCGATCGCGTCGATCGACTAGAAAGCCGGCTCGACGCGCTCGAACAGCGCGACCACTCGGCGTAGTGCTGTGATCCGCGCGTGATCAGGTTGCGATGTCGCCGAGTTCGTGCGCGAACCCGTCCCGCCATGAGGCGTACTGCGGCTTCCAACTCAACTCACGTTTGGCCTTCGCGTTCACCCCACCACGCGCTTGGGTCATCATCGCAACTGTGGTCTCGCCGGCGGCCAGCCGAGCCAGCCACGCCGGGATGTGAATCGGCGGTTTGGCACCCATAATCCCTGCGAGATATGGGATCCAGTCGCGAGCAGCGGCGGGTTCGTCGTCGACGATGTTGTAGATGCCGCTGCCTCTCGTCAGCGCCGCCAGCGTCGCCGACGCGACGTCGTCGACGTGCACGAACGAGAAGACGCCGGCACCGTCGCCGACGATGGGCAGCCGGCGCTTTCGCACCATCGTCGCTTGCTCGCCGTCGTGGTCGAGCGACGTGCCAGGCCCGTAGAAACCGCCGCAGCGCAAGACCACACCGCCGTCGTCGGTGACAAGGCGTTCAAGCTCTTTGATCGCCGCGAGCGTCTTCGTGAACGGCTTCATCGGGTTCGGGTCGAGCGCGTCTTCCTCGGTTTTCACCGGACCGCCAGTACGAGCGAACGTCCAGCCGCAGAAGCTGTGAGCGACGAACCGCTCTACGCCCGATTCTTCAGCGGCCGCAAGGAGATTGCGGGTGCCGGCGGTGCGCAACAGGTTCGTCGTCGCGAAGATCGTGTCGAAGTGGCGCGGGTTGAACTTCATGTTGGCCAACGCCGTCGCCTGATGCACGATTGCGTCGGGCGCCGCGTCGGCGACGATCTTGCGTGTTTGTTCCGCATCGAGTACGTCGAGCACCACCCCGGTGGCGCCCAGCTGTTCGAGCCCTGCCAGCTTCGTTGGCGACGTCGTACCGCCGACGACGTCGTGGCCGGTCGAGACGAGCAGCGGCACTAGCCGTCGTCCGACCACGCCGGTTGCACCTACTACGAGAACGCGCATGACTTCCTCCAGATCTTCAATCCTTTACGACCCCTAGGACGACGCAACCCGGTCGCTTGTGACACCACGCCGACGAACTGTCACAACGGCAGTCGTGACATCGTCTTGTGTCTAGAGGAGGACCAAGATGCTGGACGACGAAGAACTTGCCCATGTCTACAAAGACCTGCGGCCGCTGCTGTTTTCGATCGCTTATCGCATGCTCGGCAGTGTGGGCGACGCCGAAGACATTGTGCAGGAATCGTTCGTGCGCTATCAGCGTGCGCTTGCCGACGGACTGGTTGCCGAGTCGCCGAAGGCCTACCTCTCTGCTGTGGCTACCCGGCTTTCGGTCGACCTCTTAAAATCCGCCCGCGTGCGGCGCGAATCGTACGTTGGAATGTGGTTGCCCGAGCCGTTGCTCGTCGATCCGATGCCGGACGCAGCTGCGCGCGCCGAACTGGCCGACTCGTTGTCGATGGCATTTCTCGTCGTCCTCGAAACGCTGTCACCGGTCGAACGGGCGGTGTTCTTGTTGCGAGAGGTGTTCGATTTCAGTTACGACGAAATCGCTGACATGGTAGGAAAAACGTCAAGCAACTGTCGCCAATTATTGGTGCGCGCGAAGAAGCATGTCGACGAGCGTCGCCCGCGATTCGAGGCGTCGCGTGAGCAGCGAGCGGTACTTGCTGACAAGTTTTTCGCCGCTGTGCAGATCGGCGATGTCGCCGGATTACAAGAGCTGCTCGCCGCCGACGTGACGTTCGTCGGCGACGGTGGCGGAAAGGCGCCCGCGACTGCTCGGGTCGTTGCTGGAGTCGACAACGTCAGCCGGTTGCTGCTTTCGCTGACGCAACAAGCGGCAGAGTTCGGCTTTACGATGCGATTGGTAGAGGTTAATGGGCAGCCCGGTGCGCTGTTTCTGACGCCCGATGGCCTGATCAGCAACGTCGTCAGCCTTGACATCGTCGACGGTCAGGTGCAGGCGATTCACGGCGTGGTGAACCCTGACAAGCTTCGCCATCTCGGCCAGGTCGCCGATCTCCGGGCGTTGGTGCACCGGTTGCGTGAGCATGGCGAATCAAACCCCGCTTGACGTTGGCCTAGGGGTAAGCCTCACACAGGCGGGAGGCGCGAGACAGGCCTGGGCCGGTGCCTGAATGGTGTCGCCGCGCGGTCCGTATGACAGGGTCGGTACATGCCCGACTATCGTCACGAGCTCGTCTTCGGTGCCTTCGTCACACCTGACGCGCGTAGCTACCATCACACCGTCACGCTGGCGAAGGTTGTCGACAGCCTCGGCCTCGACGTGCTCGGCGTGCAGGATCACCCGTACCAGCCGAGCTTTCTCGACACCTGGACCTTCCTGTCCTCGCTCGCATTTGCCACCTCGCGGATCAAGCTGTTTCCCGACGTAGCGACGTTGCCACTTCGGCTACCGTCCGTCTTGGCGCGCAGTGCCGCGACACTCGACCTGCTAAGTAATGGCCGCGTCGAGTTGGGTCTCGGCGCCGGCGCGTTTCCGAAGGGCGTCGCGTCGATGGGCGGCGAAATGCGCACGCCCGGCGAGGCGGTTGAAGCGCTCGAAGAAGCGATCTCAGTAATTCGTGCGCTGTGGGCGCCGGGCGAGCGAATCTCCTTTACCGGCAAGCACTATTCGCTCGTTGGCGCGCAGCCTGGTCCCGTCCCGCTGCACGAGATCGGCATTTTCCTCGGCTCCTACAAGCCACGCATGTTGCGGCTCACCGGGCGCCTCGCCGACGGTTGGATTCCGACGTCGTCCTATGCATCGCCGGCCGAACTTGTCGCCATGCAGCAGGTGATCGACGACGCAGCGCACGCCGCCGGGCGGGTGCCAGCCGACGTCCGTCGTTGGTACAACGTGATGGGCTCGTTCACCTCACGCGAGGGCGGCTTCCTCGAGGGCCGTGCATCGCTGTGGGTCGAGCAACTGTCAGAACTGGCGCTCTCACAAGGCGTCAGCGGCTTCATCATCGCGCCGGGAGCTGCCGCCGAATCAGACCTGCGCCGATTCGCCGAAGAGGTCATGCCTGGCGTGCGCGAGGCGGTCGCGAAGGCCCGTGGAATAACGGCTTCTGCCGACGTTGATGCCCAGCTCGACCTCTCACCTTCAGAGCGGACGACGGGGAAGGAACCCGATCTCGACGAGTCGACGAGACCTCGGCTCGCGCCACGGAGCGAGCACGCGGACGGACCCGGATCGGCCTCGGCTCAAATGCTTGTCGATGTGCACAACCATTTGCGTTCAGAGCTTGAGCAGCTACGTGGCGTGGTTGCCGAGGTGGCGACGGGTCACACGAGTCCGGCGGTTGCGAGGTCGCTCATCAATCGCATGTCGATGCGGCAGAACTACTGGTCGCTCGGCGCGTTCTGCGCAACATACTGCCGAGTGCTGACGATCCATCACGCGATCGAGGACTCACGGATGTTCGTCGACCTGCGCTCGCGCAACGCGGCTCTCGGGCCGGTGATCGACCGGCTGAGCGAGGAGCACGAGGTGATCGCCGGCGTGCTGACGCGGCTCGACCGGGCGCTGGTGGCGATGGTGGAGGATCCCGAGCAGCTCGGGGTCGTGCGGTCGGAGGTCGAGCGGCTCGGCGACGTCCTGCTCTCGCACCTCGACTACGAGGAGGCCGAACTGCTCGGGCCGATCGCCGCGCTCGGCATCGAGA
>JBOGEK010000236.1:0-2366 GCA_050743645.1 Acidothermaceae bacterium | reverse complement strand
AGCCGTCCCCAGCTCAAGCGGTCGCGACGGGCAGGTGCGATTCGATCAGCCGCATAATGGCGGCACGCGGCTTCGCGCCGACGAACTGCACAACAGGGCATCCGTTTTTCCAGCAGCCGAACCCGATGGCTCGCTTGCACGCCGAGATCGAGCGGCTCATCGCCGACGCCGGGCTCCAATCGACCTACATCAGGCCTGGCATGTTCTGCTCCAACGCCACGTTGTGGTGGGGGGGCCCGCGATCCGTACGGGCGACGTCGTCCGTTGGCCTTACGGCGCAGTCGAGACCGCACCGATCGACGATCGCGACGTCGCGGCGGTGGTCGCTCGAGTCATCTCCGACGACTCGCACGCGGGCAAGGATTACGTGCTAACCGGCCCCGATGCCCTGAGCCAAGCGAAGCAAGTGGCCATCATCGGCGACGTCATCGGGCGCCGAATCCGGTTCGAAGAACTGTCGCCCGACACGTTCCGGCGCGAGACGGCGAATACCTGGCCTGCTCCCGTCGTCGACATGTTGCTCGACGCGTGGGGCGCGACGGTCGGGCACCCGCCTTTGGTGACGTCAAACGTGGCCGACGTCGTCGGAGCACCGGCACGAACGTTTCGGCGGTGGGTCTCCGATCACGCCGATGCGTTTCGACGCTAGACGTCGATGCGGGCGCGGTCGAGCAACGCCGCCGAGTCGACGATGAACTCCTTGCGGGGCGCGACGTCGTTGCCCATTAACAACTCGAACACTGACTCGGCCGCGGCTGCATCTTCGAGCCGAATTCGCCGCAGCACTCGACGACCGGGCTCCATCGTGGTTTCGGCGAGCTGGTCGGCGTCCATCTCACCGAGACCCTTGTAGCGCTGCGGCGTCTTGTATTTTTTGCCCTTCTTCTCCAAGTCGAGCAAAAGCCTGCGCATCTCGGCGTCGCTGTACGTATAGACGGGCTCTTTTTGGCCCGAAATTTCGAACCGGTGCAATGGCGGCACCGCGGCGAACACTCGCCCGGCGTCCAACAAAGGCTTCATGTAGCGGTACAGCAGGGTCAGCAGCAGGCAACGGATGTGGGCACCATCGACGTCGGCGTCGGTCATGATGATGACCTTGCCGTAGCGCGCCGCGTCGATGTCGAAGGTACGACCCGATCCCGCACCGATCACCTGGATGATCGAGGCGCACTCGGCGTTGTTGAGCATGTCACCGACGCCGGCCTTCTGCACGTTCAAGATCTTGCCACGAATCGGCAGCAGTGCTTGAAACTCCGATTTGCGCGCAAGTTTTGCCGTGCCCAAAGCGGAATCGCCTTCGACGATGAACAGCTCAGTGCGGTCGACGTCTTCGCTTCGGCAGTCGGCGAGCTTGGCCGGCAACGACGACGACTCCAACGCATTCTTGCGCCGCTGCGCCTCTTTATGAGCGCGTGCGGCAAGTCGCGTTTTCGATGCGGCGGCGATCTTTTCGAGCAGTGAACGCGCCTGCTGCTTTTCGCCGCGCTTGCTCGACGTCAGAAATGCCTTCAGTTCACGGGAAACGACGTCATAAACGATTTTCGACGCCGCTGGAGTGCCGAGCACTTCTTTGGTCTGGCCTTCGAACTGCGGCTCCGCCAGCCGAACGGTGACAACGGCGGTAAGGCCTTCAAGCACATCGTCCTTGATGACGCCGTCGTCGTTGACCTTCAGGAGTTTCACCGCGCGCAGTTGGTCGTTGAACACCTTCACCAGCGCACGCTCGAATCCGGCGACGTGCGTGCCACCTTTCGGCGTCGTGATGATGTTCACGAACGAGCGAACCGCCGACTCGTAACCGGTGCCCCACCGCAGCGCGACATCAACGTCGAGATCACGCTGGACGTCGGTGGGTGTCATGTGGCCGAGCTCGTCGAGCATCGGCACCGTTTCTTCAAAACTGCCCGAGCCGTGCAGCCGAAGCGTGTCGGTGATACCAGCGTCGCTGGCGAGAAAATCGACGAAATCGCCGATGCCACCGGCATATTTAAACGTCTGCTCGCTCGGCTCGTGGCCCTTGCCGGTGCGTTCGTCGCGCACATTGATGGCGAGCCCGGGCACCAAGAACGCGGTCTGCCGAGCGCGCTCGATCAATGGCTCGATTTCGATCGTCGCGTCTTTGATGAAGATTTGCTTGTCGGGCCAGAACCGCACCCGGGTTCCGGTAACCTTGCGGGCTACTCGCTTGATCTTCGTGAGACCCGATTTCTCTTTGAACTTCGCGTCTGGCGCCGCTGTGGCAAACTCGCCAGGAATCCCGCGGCGGAAGCTCATCGCGTGGGTGGCGGCATCGCGATCGACCTCGACATCGAGCCGCATCGACAGCGCATTGACCACTGACGCGCCGACGCCGTGCAGGCCACCGG
>JBOGEK010000235.1:0-7452 GCA_050743645.1 Acidothermaceae bacterium | reverse complement strand
CGCCGCCACCGCCGCCGCCGCCGACGACGAACGCGTCGGTGTAGGCGAGTGGTGATTGGCTTTGCTCGCTACAGGTTGACAAGCTGTTCGCCGAGCCGCCGCAGCGCTGGTCGCGGTTGACCGACCAGAACGCGAGGCGGCCGACGCCGTTGCTGTTGGCCCAGCTGGCAACGCTGGCCGCATTGGCCAGGCTGAACACCGAGCCGTCGTCGTTGGTGCCGATCATCGGCGTGATGCCGACGTTGGCGTAGGTGTAACTCGAGTCGACCGAACGCATTTGTGTCAGCGTGTTGGTAGCCGCGGTGATGGCGGCCTGACCCATGTCCTGCTGGCCCTGGTAGTAATCCATCGTCATGACGTTGACGACGTCAATGTTGATGCCCGCATTCTTGGCGGACTGGATGATGTTGACGCCGTCCTGGGTGAGACCGCTCGGCAAAACCGGAAGCGTCATGGAGAATTGCAGTCCGGGATTCGAGGCCTTGAGGTCTTTCATCGCCTGCATTTGCCGAGCCGCCGCAGCGGTATCTGCGATCGCTGCGCCTTCGATGTCGAAGTCGAGTTGGCTGGCGCCGTACGAGCTAATGATGTTCTGATACCCCGCTTCGATGGTGCTTTGCGTCGAGCACGTCCAGGCGAGTGGTTCACCGGCGGCGCCGCCCGACGAGATGATGACCGACGCGCCCTCTGATTTCGCTTGTGCGATCTCAGGATCGGTGAACGAGTCGTTGCCAACAGGGAGCGTGTCTCCCCATTCCTGATTGCAGCCGGTGCCGATGACGAACGCGGCGGTGTACGCGCGCAGACCGTGCTGCGTGATCGCGGTATCGAGCAGACCGTGCTGCCCGTTCGACATGTCGGTGTATGGCGCGACCGAATAGGTCGCGGCGGCAAAACTTGGTGCCACATCGACGAGCGCGACCGAGGTCGAGGCGCCGAGCGCCCCGACCGCGGTGATGGCGAGCGCAGTTGTTCGCTTTTTCAAGGTAAACGACTTCACGACGAACGACCTCCTGGAAGATCGGGCATAGCGCGACCGGGCGTTGGTAGGCAGTTGGCGGCGTAGAGCCCGCCAACTGCCTACCAACCGAGTAGCTAGAGTGCGTGGCCACTCGGCGAACGCGTTCGCTATTCGGCTTGCCAGAGCGCGGGGACGTTCGGTGGTTCCCAGCCGACTTGTGAGGTGTGGGATTGTCGGCACTTGTATTCGACGCCGTTGTAGGTGACCTGGTCACCGACGGTGTAGGCGACGCCGGGTGCCCAGGGTTGGACGCCGCTCGGTGGAGTCTGGGTCGGTGTGGGAGTGGGCGTCGGCGTGGGCGTCGGCGTCGGTGTCGGGGTAGGCGTGCTACCGCCGCCACTACCGCTGCCGCTGCACGCGCCGTCGTCGGCCCATACTCCTGAGCCGCCGGTGCTCGGTGCCTCACCTTGGGTCCACCATTTCGCCGTCCAGGTGTGGCCGTTGTACGACACCTGGTTGCCGCCGGTGTAGACGGTCGAGTTGTTGTAAGCAGGGGCCGTGCACGAACCCGAACCGCCCGAACCACCGGTTGGTGTAGGTGTTGGAGTCGGCGTGGTCGACGGCGGATTGCTGCCGGCGAACTGCACGTCGTACTTCGTGAAGTCCCAATCATTTTGGACGACGCTGCTGCACGTTCCTGATGTGGTCGACGTGGCTCCGCCGGGGCATTCGCGGTCGCGATTTACTGACCAGAATGTGAAACGCCCGAGGCCCACCGACTTCGCGAAGTTGAGATTCGACTGAAAGTCGGCCTGGGTGAACATCTCACCTGTGTCTGAGCGACCGTTCATCTGCGAGATTCCCTCGTGGGCCCAGGCAGTTGAGGAGCTCCAGCCGAACGTGCTGACCAGCATGTTGTTGAATTGCTGCAATGCGCTTTGCTGGCTCGAGGCGCCATTGAAGCCGCCGTCGAAAGGCATGATCGAGTAGTTGTTCGGCGTGAATCCCAAACCCTTGGCGGTGTTCAGCACGTTCTGGCCGAAGTAACCGGTGCCCGACGTCGTGCCAGGCACGGTGATCGAGACGTAGATACCGGGGTTGTTCTGTTGAATGATCTGTGCTGCTCCGACCTCGTTGTTGACGGCCGTGGTGTTCTCGTACTCAGGCTCTTCGAGGTCGAAGTCGATTGCCTTCAAGCTGTATTTGCTGACGACGGACTGATACGCGGCGGCGGTTGCCTGCGGAGAACTACAAACCTGGCCCAACTTCGTGCCACCGTAGCCACCGATCGACACGGAAACGTCGCCGCCATTTGCACGAATCGTGCTGATGTAACTCGCAACCGCGGTGTCAGACGACACCGGCGCGGTGCCTCCCCACGCCGGACTGCACGAGCTGCCGTTCGCCAAGATAAACGCCAGCATGAAGGCTTTTTCGCCGCTACCGGCCATTACGCTGGCGATGTCGGGCGGTGAATTGTCGAGCGGCATCACATATGGCGCCGACGCATACCAAGCTTGCGACAGCGTTGCGGCAGAGGCCGTCGGTCCCCCGAGTAACGCACCTGCAATGGTCGATGCGGCGACTAATCCGGTGCCGGCCACTGATGCGCACACTGCTTTTGCTCGCGAGACGCGAGGTGCTTTTGCTCGCGAGACGCGAGGCGCTGTTGCGTGTTGCACGAATTCTCCTCGGATCCGAAACGACAACGGGAATGGGATCCGGTGCATCGCAACCATCACCGGCTGCACGTCGTCGTTCGTCGACGCCGGTCAGTCGGGCGCGCGAAAACAATGCGCCGGACTGTGGGCGTCGTCACCCGTCCACGGGAGAGGCAGGCCGAGCAAAGGCGAGTCGTGACTGGTTCGATTGTGCGGCCGACCGGCCACGGGCTCGTCGCAAGTCAGACTGCGCCGTCGCCGTCGTGGCTGTCAATAGATTGGACTAGACCAAATGGCGGACGACGCAACCCGCGCCGCCTCATGCATCTCGTGGACCTTGCGCCGGCGTCATGCCATCCCGGGCGGCGGACCGCTCAGTCGGCGGGAAGCGGGATGACCCGCAGCCGCGGCTGTTCGACCGGGTGAGTGTCAAAGCGTTGCGCCGAAGCGATCACGTGCCCGCGGAACTCGTAAACCCGGTCGAGCAACTCGTCGAGGCTTTCCGACACGACGTACTTGGTGCCACCGATCAACGTGACCACCGTGTCGGGCGTCTGCTCGATGCGCTCGATGAGGTCAGGGTTCAGTGCGAACTCCGGGCCGTTCAGCCTGGTCAGGAGGATCATTGGTGAATCTTCTCCGTTCGCACCTGTCTCGCGTCTTTTGTGCCGCTGCCGTTCCCTTCGGCAAGCGGGCGCGAGATCTGAGAAAGCCGAAGCCCGCGACGCTGGCAGCATCGCGGGCTCTCTCGGTCTTTCGGTCTATCGCGTCGGTAACTGCGTTGTACGCAGCTGCCTAGCTATGAAGCCTTATGCGGCACCGGAGACGCGGCGCGCGGCCTCAGCTGACCGTGCCGCTTGCGGCGACGGCGAACTGATTCGGGTGCGGTAGTCAGAACTCGCCGCGATCGTGGCGTAGTACGCGGCCTTACGGCGAGCGACGCAGCCGTCGGGGCGCGTTTCGGAGTCGAGCTCTTCGGGGGCGAGCATCGCGGTCATGCCGTCCTTCAACAAGGCCAGCGCCTCGGCGCGCATCTGCGAGATGCGCGACTCGGTGACGCCCAGTTCGGCGGCAATCTCGGCCATCGGTCGTTCGTTGAAGAAGTAACCCTCGACGACGACGCGAAGCCGTTCGGGCAGCGCGGCGACGGCGTCGACGAGATACGACGCGCGCTCGCGATTGAGCACGACCTCTTCGGGCCCTGGGTCTTGGTGGGGCAGCATGCCCTCGAGCGTTCCGGCGTCCGAGAAGCCTTGCAGGCTAAGGACGACTGAGCGGTGCACGTCTTCTTCGACAGCGGCGAGGTCATCGACCGAGATGCCGAGATGGCGGGCCAACTCGGCATTGGTCGGGTGCCGGCCCAACTTGGCGGCAAGCTCTTCTTCGGCCGCGGCGCGTTGCCGTGCCTTGATTCGCACCGAGCGACTCGCCCAGTCGTGGCTGCGCAGCTCGTCGATGATCGCACCGCGAATTCGCACGGTGGCGAAGCGCGCAAACGGCACTCCGCGTTCCGGGTCGAACCCGCGCGCGGCTTGTGCGAGCGCCATCATTCCGGCCGACGTGAGGTCGTCACGGTTGACGTGCCCTGGGAGCTTGCTCGCGGTTTCCGCGACCAGGTACCCCACGAGCGGAAGGTTTTCGCGGACGAGGTCGTCGTCCATTGTGCTACCGGTCGCGACGCGATCGGCCGCCGTACGTTCGACCTGAGTCGTCGAGCGGGTGAGGTTCTCGGTGCCTGCCATGCAGATCTCATCGCCGCACAACAGGGGGGTACTTGACTCCGAATGGCCTAGCGGTCTCGAAACTGCGAAGAAACGGCTAGGAGTGACTACTTCGGACTGCGCATCCGGCGGATTCAAAAATCGACCGGACGCCGCATTGCCAACTCGGCGGGTACCCGATGCGCGCGCGGCGGGTTATCCGCCATCATGGTCGATCGGATATGCGGCACTTAGTCGCGGCGCGCTCGTGCCGATGATGTCGTCGGAGGGTTCACGGCAAAGTCGCCGTGGGCCCAATCGTCGCTGCACCGACAACGTCGCTGCACCGCCAAGTTCTGTTCGCGTGAAGGGAGGACGTCGTGGCTGGCTTCGCCGTGGTTTCTGACGTCCTCTGGCGTGAGCGGGAGCTACTCGACGTCTTGTTGTACAAGCTCGATCAGGAGCGGTTGCTGCTCGCCGACGGAAACGTCCGCTGGCTGGCTCGCGCGACCCATGAGATCGACCTGGTGCTCGAGCAAATCCGGTTGACCGAGCTGAGTCGCGCCATCGAGGTCGACGCGTTGGGTGCCGAACTCGGCCTCGAACCGGGCCCGACACTGGCCGCCCTTGCCGACGCCGCGCCGTCGCCGTGGGCAGAGTTGTTCGCCGCCCACCGGATCGCGTTCGCTTCGCTGTCGGAGCAGATCGAGGCTTGCGCGCGCTCTAACCGAGGAGCTCTCGACGACGCGTGGCAGTCGACGCAGCAAACTTTGCTCGCGTTGAGCCCCGGAGGTTCGCGCGGCTCGTTCGGGGGGTTGTGATGTCGGACGCCGAAACCCCTGACTCGCTACCCCGTCAGCAACACGGCGGTCACCAACCTGGCGGCTTCCAGCTCGACCTTGACGAGGAGCACAGCAAGTTGTTGCTCGTCGCAAGCGCGCGGGAGGCAGCGGTGGAGCGCTCGACGTTCGTGGGCGCCGTTGTGAGCGAGATCGCGCGGATCAGCGCCGGGTCGGCGTCGTCCGCTCACGAAACGTGGTCGGCTGTCCTCGACGAGATCGAGGCCACCACCACGGAACTGCTTGCGCAGCAGGCCTGTTACCGAGCAGCTGGCGCGGCTATCACGACCCCCTTAGCGCCGTCGTTGCTGGCCTTCTTGAGCTGATCCTCAGGTGCCGGCTGCGATCGGCAGATCGCCGTGGCACGCGCAGCCGCTGCACGACGGCTTCAGGCGGGACGACGAACGGCGCTCACCGTCAGCGGCCCGCACCATCGCGCAGGCACAGTCGGGGCAGTTCTCGACGTAGACGACTTTCATGTGGGCGATATCGGCAGGCGGGTGTCAAAACCGTAGATCCGTGGGTACACCCGCGCCAGCGCGTGTCGGTGTCGCCGAGCGCGGCGCGACCTGAACAGCCGGCAGTACCTGAACAGCCGCAGTACCTGAACAGCCCGCAGTACCTGAACAGCCGCAGTACCTGAACAGCCCGCAGTACCTGAACAGCCCGCAATACCCGAACAGCGCATGCACGACCGGATTGTGCGGGGTTAGCGTGGATCGACTCCGGTTCGGGCAGCATCGGAGCGAGTAGCAGTTGAGAGGATCCCGATGGCCGACCCGACCGAAGAGCGGGCCGAACTCGATCTGCGCGTGCAGGATCCAGCCGCGCTCGAGGAGATCGAGCTGTACAGCGAGCTGATCATCATCGCCGGTAAGAGCGCCGGAGTCCTGACGCCGTCCGAAATCGATGAGGCGTTGGGCGTGCGCCGCCGCCGCCTCGCCGACTCCGTCTGAGAGCGCGAGGCACCGGCGGAGCCCCCTGACCAGCCCGGCCGTCGAAGCGCCCAGGGCTCGCCCGTAGCATTCGGCCGGAACACCTGCCGCTTCACCGGGAGTTTTCTGTGCGCCTGCGACTCACGCCGCAAGACACCACGTTCTTCGACATGTTCACCGCCTCCGCCGACAACCTGGTTGTGGGAGTGCAGGCCGTCTCCAAGCTTTTCGAGCCGGGCGCCGACCGCCGCGCGATCGGCGAAGAGGTCAGGCGGATCGAACACGAAGAAGATGAAGTCACCCACGGGATCTTGAGCAAGCTGAACTCGACCTTCATCACCCCGTTCGACCGCGACGACATCTACCGCCTCGCCGGGCGCCTCGACGACGTCATGGACTTCATGGAGGCGGCAGTCGACCTCGTCGTCCTCTACAAGCTCGGAGAGCTGCCGCAAGAGATCGCCGAACAGGTCGATGTGCTGCAGCGTGCGGCGATCATCACCGCAGCCGCGATGCCGCGACTGCGTGAACGCAAGGACCTCGACGTCTACTGGATCGAGGTCAACCGGCTCGAGAACGAAGCCGACCAGCTGTATCGACGGTTGCTCGCCAAGCTGTTCGACGGCGGATTCGACGCGCTGACCGTGCTCAAGCTCAAAGAGGTGGCCGAGCAGTTCGAGGGCGCCGCCGACGCGTTCGAGAACGTCGCGAACGCCATCGAGACGATCGTCGTCAAGGAGTCTTGAGCGTGGCCGACTTCGGTCTGGTCCTCATTGTCATCGTCGCGCTCGGGTTCGATTTCACGAACGGCTTTCACGACGCGGCGAATGCGATCGCGTTATCGGTGTCGACTCGGGCGTTGACGCCGCGGGTGGCGCTCATCATGGCGGGTTGCTTGAACCTTGTCGGCGCGCTGGTCTCGACGAGTGTTGCCGCCACGGTTGGCAAGGGGATCATCGAGGCTCCGCACGGCGGCAGCGGTCTGGCGCTGGTGTTCGCCGCTTTGTCCGGCGCGATCATCTGGAACCTCATCACCTGGTACTTCGGGTTGCCGTCGTCGTCGTCTCACGCGCTCATCGGCGGGCTGATCGGCTCGGCGGCCGTCACCACCCGGCATTTCTCCGCCATAAAGTGGAGCGGTGTCATCGACAAGGTGGTCCTCCCGATGGTGCTCTCACCGCTGATCGGCTTCGTGCTGGCCTTCATCTTCATGCTGGTGATCTTGTGGGTGTTCCAGCGGGGCAATGCGCATCGGCTCAATCGCAACTTCAGGCGGCTGCAGCGATTGTCGGCCGCCGCCATCGCGTACTCCCACGGCACGCAGGACGCCCAGAAGACGATGGGCGTCATCACGCT